>JASMFX010000001.1 GCA_030751555.1 Candidatus Woesearchaeota archaeon
ATCAATAATTTTCACATTATATTCTTTGCAAATTTTGTTAAGTAAGCTAGTAGTAACCAATGTTTTTATTACAAGAGAGTCTTTATTTAATTCTCCCTTTTCTTTTCTAGCCTCAAGCAAGGATGCTAATGCAATAATCCCTATCTGGTTACCATTGAGGTAGTGCCATTCTCCTTGATGCAGAACAGAGATTCCCATTCTGTCAGCGTCAGGATCTGTTGAGATGATCAGTTCTTGACCTTTTGCATTTTTATAACAGGTTTCCATGGATTCTGGAACCTCGGGATTTGGAATATTGAATTTTATGTTGGTAAAAAATCCATCAGGAGTCTTAGTATCTGGATCTAGGGTAATATCAAAACCAAGTCTTTCTAATGTAGCATAGACATTTGTTTCTCCTACTCCATGTAATGGACTGAACAAAATTTTTATATCTCTTTGATCTGGATAATTAGACAATTTTGTGGTTACATCAAGGTAGGCTTCATCCATCTCTTTTCCTAATTTCTCAATTAAGCTCTTATCACCTTTTTCATTTATTTCCTTAACGGCATTTACGGTATCGGCCAGAATTTCATCGTATGGTGGTATGAGCTGGCTTCCATCTGCAGCATATACTTTCTTTCCGTTATCTTCCTTAGGATTATGGGAAGCGCTGATGTTTACACCAGCTATAGCCTTCAGATGACGAATAGCAAAAGAAAGTTCAGGTGTGGTTCTGATTTCTTTAAAAAAATAAATTTTAATGCCATTGGCAGTGTATACTTTGGTAGCTTCTTGTGCTAATTTCTTTGAAGTTATGCCTTTCACAGGATTTTCTATGGAGTCATCATAAATTCCAGTTTCTGGATACTTTCTTACATCATATGCTATAACTATCCCTCTTTCCTTTGCATCTTTGTGCTGCTTGAGAAGATATTCAGAATGTCCCTGAGCTGAGGCTTTAACTGTCCAAGGGTTCATTCTGTTGGTTCCAACACCAACAGGGCCCCTTCTTCCACCAGTTCCAAAGGGAATGACTTGATAAAAACTATCCAAAAGTAGATCAAATTTTTTCTCTTTGATGAGATACACTATCTGTCCCTTATAGGCCTTAAACATATCATCAGTGAGCCATTTTTTAATATTTTTCAAAGCTTCTATCTTATACTTCTGAGAAACCTCTACTGATTTGAATCCTTCTTCTACTTTTTTAATCTCATCTATCATAAATCCACCTTTTTTATAATAATCTCATCTTCTTTCTTCTCAATGCTTAAATTTTCCACGTCTATTGTGGCTATTACATAATCTCCCTTAACTGTGCAATTATTACTATTTATATTTATCCACAATTTTTGAGGATTATTAGTATAGTCTCTGAATAAAGCTGGGTTTTTTCCAATGATTTTCTGGACAGCATCCTTTGCTTTTTGGCTTTCTTTTTTCTTGCAAACCAATAAGGAATCCTTTGTATCTACTATTATAATATTGTCAATGTTTTCTGCTTTTATTGTCCTATTAGTATCGCCAAAAATAATGCAATTGCTTGCAGAGCCTTCAAAAAGTGCATTGATAACATTGCCATTTGTATCTTTTCTATGGACTCTTTCCATGGCATCCCAGTCTCCGATATCATCCCAGTGCATTTCACCTCTTACAACAACAGTGTTTTCTGCTTTTTCCATAATTCCATAGTCAATCGAGATGCTCTCAAGCTTTTCAAACTCTTCTCTGAGGACTTTTTCACTAAAACAGGACTGTTTTATTTTCATTAATGCTTCATAGAGCTCTGGCATGTGTTTTTTCATTGTCTCTAGCATGACTGATACTTTCGCAATAAACATTCCTGAATTCCAGAGATAGTCTCCTGACTCTAAAAATCTTTTAGCTGTGATTAGATTTGGCTTTTCTTTAAATTCCTTGAGCTGATAGATGTAGACCCCATCAATTGTTTTAAGCAGTTCTCCTTGGTGAATATATCCAAAGCCTGTATGTGGATGGGTAGGTTTAATACCAATAAGAACAATATTATCCTGTTCAGCCATTTTTTCTGCGGCTTTGATGTGTTTAATATAAAGATCCTCATCTTTGTAGATATGGTCTGTTGTCTCTATAAACATTATTGCATCAGGATCGTCTTCCATTACTTTAATAGCACTTAATCCTATGCATGCTGCTGTGTTCTTTGCCATAGGTTCAATTGCAAACTTAACATCAGGGAGAAGGTTCTTTAGTATTGATGCAAGGTGTTTTCCTGTTGAAACATATATATCTTTATTTTCTAGCAATGGTGATAACCTGTCTACTGTTATCTCCACCATGCTTTTATGATTAAGAATTTTCAGACATTGCTTCGGCATGTTAATTCTGGATTGGGGCCAAAACCTTTCTCCTTTCCCGCCGGCCATTATAACAGCTTTAAGCATGACTAAATGGCAATGGGAATAGTTTATAAAGGTTGTTGAAGATTGTTCTAGATGTGGAATCGGTCTGTGTTATTTAGCAATTTCCCCCATTTGTGCTTTCACGTACACTCGTGGACAATGTAATGGGACTTCGTAGAACTCAGTCCCATGAATTGGCCTGCATTATTTAGCAATCTCCCACATAACCTCAAAGTATTTTCTAAAAGAATCAGTTATCTCTTTGTTTTCAATAATCATGACTATTGGGTTTTTTGAAAATACTACAAAAAATGTTGTATCATGATACATGTTTACTTCCATTGGAGTTATGAATTCTTTTGGAAGTGTCTTAGCTCTGCCTTTGTAAATGATTAAATTCTGAATTTGATCTATAGTGTCTTCATCAAATATTACTCTACTGTTTACATTCTTTTTATTAATTTTCTTCATAATATCAATAAATAATGGAAGGAATCTTTTAGATTCATTAGATGCTCCAAAGCAGGTATACTCTTCTCCGGTTTTTAATTTTTCACTCATTTGAGTGAATACCCTCTTTACTGCATCATCACCTGTTAAGGTTGTTACAGGATTATCCCACAGGATCTTAAAATGTTTTTTATAGGAATCTGCCAGTGATTTATTATTGATTAGGATAAAGGAAAGTGGATCCCAAAGATGAAATGCAACATGATCGCCAAAGGCAGTGATTGTTGTAGGATTAAAATATTCCTTAGGGACTCTTTTATAATGGATTTGAGGATAGTCATAGGTAAATGTTGCTTCTTCACTAATAAATGCATACTCATGTAGCCCAATTTTTTGGCTTTCTTTGAAAAATTTCTTCATCATAATAGGATCCATGTCTTCATATCTCTGTTCATCAAAGCCAAAGCCATAGTGTTTTTTATCAGGGCTTTTTAAGACTAAATTTAATAGTGTTCTGAAGCCTTCTTTGTATGGGTCCTTATGATCTAGGAGATGGAAGAAGTTTAGTAATCAAAGAGTATTCAGATCTGAATCCTAAACTATTATGGAGCCATACAAAGGAGTTTCCCTGTAAAAAGATCACAATTTACTGTATTTACAAAAATGTAAAATTCAGCTGTGACGCTATAAGTGTCCATACACAATACAATGGTGATCCTATCAAAGGATTGGAATCTTTTAGAGTTGAGATAGATGGAAAACCCTGTCATCAATTAGGATTACTAAGAGTGCTTAATGAGTATGTTGAATCAAAAGCTCAGGAACAATGGGATAGGCTTATGTCCCTGGATCATGAAGCATTAAAGCGGAAGCTCTTGTTAATGCGTTGCTATACTTTTAAGGATTTTTTTGAGTTTTTAGGGATTAATTGGATTTCTGATAAATCTATGCTTGATGCTATCAAAGATAAAGAATTTTCAAGTATTTTCAAGCCCCCTAAAACTAATCAAAAAGAATACTGGAGAAGGGTATTGGATCCTCATGATGAGTTTTATCCATGAATGCTTATAATTTATATTATCTTGTATGGAAAAGTATATATAGCAGTTCTTTAGCTATACACTATGGGGCCACATATAAATTCACACTTGGAATCCTATCATTCTGCCCTGGAAAGACTGCCGATTGAAAATCCTACATTTTCAGATTTCAAATCTTTGTTACCTCATCTATCTGCTTCTGAATTAGGGGGGTTAATGGATTCAGATGGTTATACCCTAATCGCAGCTCCTCCTTTGTTGGTAAAGGGGGCTTTTCAGGGGCTTTGTTATGAAAATAGAGTCACAAGACCAGAAGGGCCAAGAATTTTTTCTGCTGGATCCGGAAGAATAGTAACTAAACGAGACAGAGCATTTGAACGTAGTGCCAGAGCCTTGGCTTTTGCTTATGTTCATTGGAAAGACAAGCTTATTGAGGATAAATGGGAAGATGTTGGTTCTTATGTAATTCTTGATTTAAATGATTTACATGGAGGAGATTTTCCTAGGATTGTGGATAGTGTTTACTATGCAACTATGAGCCCTTTTAAGGAACTGCAAATAGGATATGGTAATGTTAATGATCCTTCTCTTATAGGGCCTGTCGTGATAGGAAGGATATTGGGAAGGGAGATGGAAGGGAATCGATATGATACTATTCTTGATGGTAGAGTAAATAAAAGATGGAAGGATCGATATGACTTTGCAGGTGCTGTTTGTCTGGAGGATGGAAGCACTTTACTGAGATCTGGAAACCAGATTCGTTGCGAGGAGTGTGATACTCCCTACATGCCTAGTGGAACTACTTGGCAAAGGGGAGGAGGTAATCTGCATTCTTTAGTCAGGTGGCAAGTTGAGACAGTAAGAAAAGAACATCTATCTGAGAGAAGAAGTTATCTCTCTTTACCAGTTAGATCTAACTTTCCGAGCCTTCATGCAAGAGTTCTTTAAGAAACACAGTCACTGCAAGCTTCGTGGCAGTCTATTGTTGCACCTAATTCATTGGCTATACACTCATTATCGAATTGAATGCTATTAATATCGCATACTGGGTTATATGGTTCTCCTGCACAATCAGTAATAACCTCTTGGTAGATATCTGTGACTTGACTTGGGAGGAGTGTTCTTGAGAAGAATCTCACCTCATCTATAATCCCTTCGAAGGAGCTGCTTTCACTAGAGATATAGCCTCCGATAGTTGTGTCAGTGTTTGTCTGTTCTATCCTTCCACCAGAAGGTCCTGATGCATGTAATACTCCATTAATGTAGATGCGCATACCATTCTCAACGTGATAGGTAGCTGTAATATGATAAAATTGATCTTCTTTGATTGTGAGTGGAGCTGTTTGGGTTATCATTGGGGTTGTTGTTCCATCAGATTCTTCTACAAATACTACAAACCTGATTCTTCCATGTGGTTGAATTCTTAGGTAATAGCTTCTCTCTCCAGGAGCCTCTTCAAATCTTTCTACTATGGTGTATTTTCTCAGTCCTGGGTTTGCGGTAACCCTTTGCCAGTTTATCCAAGCACTGACAGAGAAGTATTCATCCGGGTTCAAGAGAAGTGATGGTCCTAGATTAATCTTATCTGTGAGACTATTAAATCTGTATGCTTGACCACTTATTCCGTTTGTTACGGTAACTCCAGTAAGGATACCATCAATATTCCTGGGTGTTTCATCATTTGCATGGCCATCTAAGCTGTAACGGGATATCATACTAATACAAGGGCAGTTTCCTTTACAAGCAACAAAGGTTCCTCCTTTTTGATTTGCATAACAGCTGTTTTTGTAGTTTTTTTTGTCTGCACCACATACTGGATCTTCTACATCAGGACAGATACCTTCAATGTCATCACACTCTTTACAAGTTTTGTGGCATTCCATCTCAGCACCTGCTTTTTGCATTTCGCAAAAGTTGTCATAGGTTACACCATTGGTTCCGCAAACAGGATCTACAACTGCTGTGCATGTTTGGTTTTGATTACAAGGGCATGTGCCTTGGCAAGCAATCTCTGCTCCGTTTTTCTCTGCAATGCATGGATTGTTGTATGGGTTGTCATCTGATCCACATACAGGACCAAGATCCTTGCATTTTTTCTTTTTTGGAGGGCATGGACAGGCTTTGTTGCAAAGGACTTCTGCACCAATTGCTTCTGCAACGCATTTGTTGAGTATGGTACTTTCCACACCATTCATTGTTGCACATACTGGTTTTATTACTGCTATATTGTTTTGGGTGCATATTTTTGGTTGATTTTTACAGACAAGTCCTGTGCCTGTCTCTTTGTAGAATGTATTTTCTTTTTCTTTACACTTTTTCTTGTCATCTAATTTGCAGAATTCAATAATCTTGATATGATTTTCATCTGACATGCCTTTGCATTTTTTATGCTTTAATTTTCTACAGATAAAGTCATCTCCTTCTTTTTTGTAAAAGACATTCCTCTTTTTCAGTTTTTTATCTTTGCATTTTTTATTATCTTCACACGATTCAACAAGATCTATGTATGTTTTTTTGCTCATCTCATCACATTTTCTGAATTTAGATACTTTACAGATCTCTTTGCCCCCTTCTACTTTACAGATTCTACAAGGGCCTTTGCCACTGCAAAATACCTTCTTATCTTTTAGGTCTTTCTCATCTTTTGTTTTACACTTTCCCTTATCATTATTGCATCCATTAGGGCAATCTAGTTTTCTTGCTATCAAATCCTTACCATTTTTGCAGGAGACTTCCCATAACTTTTTGTTGCCTTCACATTGGTCTTGGATTGCATATCTATAATCATATCCTGTCCTCTCTGAGATTTTTCTGTCAAACTTAATCCCTTTGTTTTTTTACAGTGATTCTTATCCTTATTGCAGCCATGAGGACATTTGAATATCTGTGATATTAATCTTTCCTGACCATCGCAAGAGTAGATTTTCATCTCGTCTTTGTTCTTGCATTTGTCCTTTAATTCATGGGATTTAAAATTATCATCTGAAACATCACAAGCAAGATCAATATTCAATTTCTTTTGGCCTTTTCTGGAAAGCTTACATGGATCTACAATCCGGGTTGTGCCCCTAAAAAATATATCTTTGCCTGATACACCTTTCACTATTTTATTACAATCTGTTACAGTTCCATAGACAAACTTTTCTTTACCAGCTGCACCCTTTGCCTGGCCAACAAGGCTTACATCTGTGGCTTCAAGTGTTAGATCATCC
>JASMFX010000002.1 GCA_030751555.1 Candidatus Woesearchaeota archaeon
ATCCTCAGTTTGATGCATTGAAAAAGGCTCTCTATATGAATATGTTAATGTATCATAGGGGAGAAGATAGTGGGGGGGTTGCTGGTGTTAATCCAGTTGCTCAGTTTGGAACACCTCGTATATGGTCAGCTTCTGCCATGGATCAACCTGAAAATCTACATAATCTACTTTTTGAAAAAAAGGACAAAGATAGTCAAGAGATTATTCTCCCTCCTTATCATGGTATGGAATTTGCGACGTCTTTGATTTGTAGCCGAAGATACTGCACGACAGCACTTAATACTCCTGCGAATATGCAGCCTATGCTTTATGACCATATGAGGCCAGTAAGGACATTGGCGGTTTCATGGAACGGAAATATGGCTAATTACGGAGAGCGTGTGCCTGATATTCAAAAAAGGGGTTTATGGTTGAAAACTGGAACTGATACAGAAATGATTCTCCTTGATGGTGCTGAGGCATTAAAAATACAATCTGACGAAATGAAGGCAGAAAGAGAGGCTCATTCAGGTGATCCTCTTACTTATCAACCACCAGATCTGGATTTGGGGCGTTTCATAAGAGATGCATCGAAAGAGTGGGATGGAGGGTATACTATTGCTTTTCTTATTGGGACTGGAGATATGGTGTTTTGTACTGATCCTCATCATATCCGGCCTGGATGGATTTTGGAGACAGATGATTATATTGCAGGGGCGTCAGAAGATGTTGCACTGAGAACTGTCTTTCAAGTGAAAAATAGGGATTTGCAATGTCTGGGGCCTGGACAGGCAATACTCATCAAGAATAAACATAAGGAGGATGCATTGTACTAATGAGCTTTGAAATAATTCAGCATAAACCAGCTGAAGTGCTAACACCCTGTGTTTTTGAAGATATTTACTTTGGGCACACAACATCGACAAATGCGCATGGACAATCACACTCTCGTTTTAGACAGAGGCTTGGATATAATCTAGCATCTGCAGTTTATGAACAGATAAAAGAATTGGATCCTAGTAATTTGATAATTGTGCCTGTTCCTAACACGGCACGGACTGTTGCAAGAGGATTGGATGATGGTTTAAGAGAGATTCTATCACGTCAAGAAGGTCAACCAAAGGCTGTTAAGTATGATGAAGGACTCTTGAAGCTTACTAATTTTAGAATATTTATTGCTCATTCTGGTATTCGAGAGGCAAAAACTGCTACTGCTTTTGTTTATGATCCAGAGGTTATCGAGGGAAAGGATGTAATTGTGGTGGAAGATAGCTTAGTGAGAGGGCTTACCTTGCGTGAAAGAGCAATCGAAACCCTAGAGGAAGCTGGAGCTAAAAGCATTCATGCAGCAATGAGTTGTCCTCATATTTATCAGATCTGTCCTTATGGGATTGATTTTGCAACATATCAACAATTGATGGTTTATCGTGTTCTCAAGGAATTTATGACTTCGGAACAGAAGACACACTTCTATGATATAGCTAAGGCTCAAGAGCAAGAGGTTAGGCCAGAGAATGTTGTGGTACAAATCTATAAGCTCTTTGATCCTCAGGAAATCAGCAATCGGATGGCTAAGCAACTTGGGACGGATAGTATAACCTTTCAAACTATGGATGGTTTACGTGAGGCTGTTGGAGATGGTAAAACCATTTGCTGTGCTTGCTTAAATGGTGATTATCCTACTGATGCCGGTGCTAGAGTAGCTAACCGGGCATATATTCTTGATTTTGAGGGAAAGAATCAGGTTCGCAGTCACGAAGTTTCGCGCTAAAAGGCTTTTTTCTCTTTGTCACCCCTCTACAATACTCCATAAAGTTTATAATGCAAGGGTGTTAGAACTTTAGTACTGTTCAGGGGGTGAAAATGGGACTTTTAGATATATTTAAGGGGAAAAAGAAGGTAAAAGCTCTACCACCATTAGAGGGTTTGCCAAATCTTTCAGATGATATTCCTAACTTAAAACCTAGTGATCCTACAAGTGGGTCTGTACCTATGCCTCAACCTTCTGCTCCACCGATGCCTAGTGCACCTCATCCTCCAATGCATCAACCTTCTGCCCCTCCTATGCCTAGTGTACCTCTTCCTCCCATGCCTTCTCCTGTGACTCCTAGTCCTCCTAAACTTATTCCAGCTCCACGTTCAAAAATTGTAAAACCAGGTATGCATCATGCGATGCCAAAACCACCATTACCGCCTACGCCTTCTCCTGTTGCCGGGCCTGGACCAGTGATTCCAGAACCAACTCCTGTTCCTGAGCATGTAGTAGAGCCTCCTAGGATTGTTAAACATCCAGGGCACTTAGAGGCACCACCTTCTCCTGAGGAATTGGGAGTGATACCTTCCTATGTCAAGGTGGAGGATTTTAAGGACATGCTTGGTGGTATACAAATTGTAAAGACTAACCTTAAGCAATGTGATGAGATTTTTGAGAGATTAAATCAGGTTAAGAATGATGAAGACAAGGAATTTGAAAAGTGGAGAAGCAAATTAGAGGACTTGCAAAGAAAGTTAATCTATGTTGATAAGGTTCTCTTTGAAGCAAAGGGGGAAGCATAATGGAAAGAAAAGGAACGCCTATTTTTGTAAAACTTGAAGAGTATAAGGATATCCTCGATATACTTGCCATGATTAAAACTAAAACTAATGATGCCAAGGTGTTACTTCACAAGATAAATGAACTCAAAAAAGAGGAAGAGTCAAGTCTCACCCTTTGGCAAAAAGAGCTTGAGGAAATAGATAGGACCGTAGATGCTATCGATAAAATGCTCTATGTGCCTGATTCCTAATCACAAATGGCAAACGAAGAAACATTTTTTGTTCAGATATCGAATCCTCTTGAAGTTCGGAAGCATGTTTTAGTTACTTCTAAGCATTTATTGATGAATCTGAAAAAATATGAAGAGTTGCAGGATCTCAGAAGACAGAAGGTAGAGACTAGCAGCATGTTGAAAGAAAAAGTGAAAGAGGTAAGAGTTTTGATGAGTCAGCTCTTAAATTTTATGCCAAAGACAAATATTAAGCCTCGTGTGCGAAAGGGTGTTTCTGGTGAGGCGAGGGAGAGCAAGGAAGTTGTTAGGGAGGTTGGTAAGATTCGCAAAGAGACAACAGGTGAATTAGATAAACTTGAAAGAGAGTTGTTGAGTATTGAAAGGAAAATTGGAGATTTGTAAGGATAAGGTTTATTAAATAGCGATTGATTCTATATCTTATTGCGGGGATGCCGGAGTGGCCAAACGGGGCAGACTCAAAACAATTGAGTGCTGAGCATATTATGCTATGAAGATAAGAAATCTGCTGGCTTAGTGCCTACGAGGGTTCGAATCCCTTTCCCCGCACCTTTTTAGCTTGAGGGGTTGAGCCAAACGAAACCCCTCTACTACTCCGCAGCCTACAGCCGGAACTGTAGGTTCTGAATCCCTTTCCCCTCAGTATTTTCTATACAACTCTTTTTACAAACATTTTTATACTCATTTTTTGATTTGTAGGTTATGGGAATAGAAATCTGTCCAGTAGGTGGTTATGGGGAAGTAGGGAGGAATATGACTGCTATCCGAGTAGATGATGAGGTTGTTATTCTTGATATGGGGATCCATGTTCCTAATTGGATTAATCTAACTGAGGATGAGGATATTAAAGATATTAGTGTTGAAGAGTTGAGGGCTGCAAAGGCTGTCCCTAATGATCGCATTATCAAAGACTGGAGAAAGGATGTCATAGCAATCATTCCCAGCCATGCACACCTTGATCATGTAGCTGCGATACCATTTCTTGCTCAGCAGTATGACGCACCTGTGATTGCAACACCATTTACTATAGAAGTATTGAAGGCTATTTTGACAGATGAGAAGATTAGTTTACCTAACAAATTGAAGAAAGTCAATGTCAATGCAAAGTTAAAGTTATCATCCAAAATAGAGGTTGAGTTTATCAACGTGACGCATTCAACACCTCAGAGCGTGCTTATTGCAGTCCACACAAAGTATGGCACTATTATCTATGCAAATGATTTCAAATTTGATATGACTCCAACGCTGGGGCAGAAAGTTAATTTCGAAAGACTGAAAGCTATTGGGAAGAAAAAGGTTCTTGCTTTAATTTCTGAGTGTCTCTATGCCAATGATCCTATCAAGATGCCCTCTGAAGCTGTGGCTAGAGATATGCTAAAAGAGGTGCTTCTAGGGATAGACAATAAGCGAAACGCTATCATTGTGACTACCTTTTCAAGCCATATCGCAAGACTTAAGAGCATTATTGAGATAGGGAGGAAAATGAATCGCAAGGTTGTTCTGCTTGGCAGGTCGTTAGCAAAATATGTCTATGCTGCAGAGAATGTGGGGTTGGTTAATTTTTCCAAAGACGCTGAGATCGTCAAGTACAGCAGTAAAATCAAGAGGAGACTCAGCAAGATCAGGGACAAGGATCGTAATAAATATTTACTCATTATGACTGGCCATCAAGGCGAACCAAGGGCTACGCTGTCTAAGCTTATATTCCGTGAGATAAAATATACTCTCCGTAAGGGAGATCATGTGATCTTTGCCTCGAAGACCATCCCCACAGCGGATAATCTTAAGGCAAAGGAGGTTATCTGCAATAAACTAAGGAGCCAAGGAGTTCGGATATTTGAAAATATCCACGTATCTGGTCATGCTGGAAAAGAGGATTTGCGCGAGTTGATTCAATTAGTAAAGCCTCAATACATTATTCCAAGCCACGGTGAGATGAGGATGGAGCAAGGGATGATGCTTCTCGCTGCTGAATTGGGATATGACAAGAAAAAAGTGATGATGGTACGAAACGGACAGCGTTTTAGTTTGGTTTAGGCTTATTTTCTAGGCTCTGTTGACAATTCTTCTTTTTGGTGGCTATACCACCCATCATGCTACCTTGTATCGAGGGCCCGCCCCATCCTGGATGTGTTTTTTTGGCGGGAGTGTTTTCTGCTTTTTTTGGTAGAACCTTCCCCTTTGGGAGACAACCCTTGCGAAGGCCATTTTCTGTTGTGAGTACACGCATCTATATTCTCAAGTATACAAATATTATTAAAAGAAAAGAGGCTACTCATATGAGGGGAAAAAATGAAACTTGCACTTGCAGAACCAAAATACCTTAAAGAGAGCATTAATATTATCTCTGAGCTGGTTAATGAGGCTCGTTTTTCTGTAACAAAGGATGCTATTGAACTTGTCGCTATGGATCCTGCGAATGTTGCAATGGTGATATTTAAGCTGCTTAGTAGCAGCTTTATTGAGTATGATGTAAAGGAGCCTGTTGAACTTTCTATTAATCTATCAAATCTTAAGCAGATCTTGAGAAGGGCAGGGCCGAATGACATTTTGTCTATTGAATTAAATGAGGATAATAAACTGCAGATTCAGTTAAAGGGAACTTCTACCAGAACTTTTTTCCTTCCTATTATTGATATTGATGAGAAGGAACACAAGGTTCCAGAGTTAAGCTTTGCTGTGAAGGTTAAGGCACCATGCTCTGTAGTATCAGATGCTGTTGAGGATGTGGATATTGTATCTGAATCTGTTACTTTTATTGCTGAGAAGGGCAAATTGACTATTGCAGCAGAGGGTGATCTTTCTAAAGCTAAGATTGAGATAAAGGAAAGCAATGATATCAGCCTTGAAGTGGGAACTAATGATATTATAAAATCCAAATATTCTATCGAGTATCTTAAGAAAATGATTGGTGGTTCAAAGCTTTCTGAGGAGGTTACCCTAGAATTTAACAAGGATTATCCTCTAAAATTAGAGTTTATGGTTATAGATAAGGTGCAATTGAGTTTTATTCTTGCTCCTAGAGTTGAATCTGACTAGAATTGTAAGGCATAAAAAGGTCCTGCTATCTCATAAATTCTCATAACTAGTATATCCAGATGATGAATTAGTTTTATCTCCTCATTTGGGGGGTTTTGTAGGGAATTATAGGTCTTTTTTTGAAGGTCCTTTGCTTTGTTTGCAAATACTAATGCTTGTGTTTCATCGTATTTATAGAATAGCTCATAGAAAAGCCTGAAGAAGTTATTGACCTCTTTAAATAAGGATAAGGTGTGCTTACTTAGCTGACATTTCTTTTTGTGCTCTAATAGATTACAAATATGTTCATATTGGTCAGCAATCTTTTCCAACTCCCATACAACACAATACATGACAGAGGTTTTTTTAGGATCTTTGAATCCTTTCTTATTTAATATTCTCTTACAAAGATTTGTAAACTTATCATTTGTAAGCTCAGCTATCTTTAATTCACTCAATTTTTCATATTCTTCTGTATTTATAGCTTCTAGGCTATTGTCTGCTAATTCTAGTGTGATAAGAAAAGCTCTCCTCAGCAGATTATCAAACTCTGACTCAATTGTTTCTGCAATATTCTTTACTAGACATGAATTCCTTCCTTGTTGTACAATCTCAAATCCAATTGATTTGTTAATTTCATCTTTGATAATTGACATAACTTTAGGATCTTTAAAATGCAGATCAAGCTCATCAAAGCCTCGCTTGTATGCAACACTTACTTTTCTCTCGATAAGGCGTCTATCACCTTCTAGTTCCATGGTTATTCTTCCTTCTTCCTGTGTGCCTTGAGAACTGTAGAGTATGTTTTTGCCATGTTCCTTTACTTCTAGCTCATCCCCTTTGCGGATTTTGTACTGTTTAGTCCATTTGCTTGGCAGAGAAACTATTAAAGTTCTTCCTGCTAACTGGATAACCTTTCTCTTCATTGCAAATGTAAAGTGTAGCTGCTATTTAAGGTTTTCTGTATTATATAATTATATACTAATATATAAGGCTTAAGGCAAAAATATATATTTGTTGGATTATAAGACAGTATTAATTTTACGAAATTAAAAAAAAAATAACGATTGGATCGGAGGTGCTCCAATGTATAAGAAAAAAGACTTACCCATAATCGCACAATTGCGAAAGAATTCCCGCATGAGCTTGACAAAGATTGGCAGAAAAACAGGAATCCCCATTTCTACTGTCTATGACCGGATGCGAATCCATGAAGGAAAAGCTATTAAAAAATACACCGCTCTATTGGATTTTAATGAGTTTGGGTTTAACACTAGAGTGCATTTATTATTGTCTTTGCCAAAGGATAAGCGTATAGACGCTCAAAAGTATTTTTGTAAGCATCATAACATTAACTCAGTCTATAAGATTAATAACAATTTTGATTTTCTTGTGGAGGGCATTTTCAAGCATATTAAGCATCTTGAGGATTTTATTGATGTTATAGAGCAGCGTTTTCTTGTGGATCATATTGAGGTCCATCATATTATAGAAGATATTTTAAGAGAACAATTCATGCAGAATCCAAAAACAGCCAACTTTCTTTTAGAAGGAGCTTAGCTCCTAATTTTTAAACAATTTTTTACTGTGTTTATTTCAAGGAAATTAGTTGCATGCCCATAGGCCCCGGGAGTTGCGCCGAGGATAACAATAAAATCATCTTTGGCTAATCGCTTAGTTTTGACTAATTGCTTAACAGTTCCGGTTACTAGATCATCTGTGGATTCAAATTGTTCTATTAATGTAGGGTATATGCCATAGCAGAGGGTAAGTTGTCTCATTACTGTGGGATTATAGCATGCGGCAAATATTCTTTTGTTGCCTCTGAATGAAGATACAAATCTTGCTGTGCTGCCTTTTCGGGATATCATTACAATTGCATTAAATGGATCGTCACTAACTAAGGAAACTGCACTTTTAGCTAATCTCATTCTTACATCCTCTGGTTTTTTCTTCATGAGATAATACTTGAATGGGGCTTTATCTGCTTCTACAGACTTTGCAATGCGTGCCATGACTTTTACTGCATGGATGGGATACTTTCCATATGCTGTTTCACCGCTCAGCATCACGGCATCTGTGCCATCAAGAATGGCATTTGCAACATCACTCACCTCTGCTCTCGTAGGACGTGGATTATCAATCATGCTCTGCATCATCTGG
>JASMFX010000003.1 GCA_030751555.1 Candidatus Woesearchaeota archaeon
AGCTGTTAAAGGAGGTAACAGTTCTAGGATTTATGTTCCAAAACGATGGGAAGGCAAAAAAGTAAGAGCTGTGCTTATCGAGTAGGATTGGTAGATGACTACCGCAAGAAACCAAAAGACGAACTAGTCGAAGAAGTAGTAGACAAAGTAATTGAGATTGACAAGCTCAAGAAGAAACTACGCCGTTATGAAAATCCAAAAATACATGGAATAAGATGCCAAAGCAGATTACATAGAAATACATAGCCATTTTATGATCCTTCTGCTTACAATAATAATAACCAGGTATCAGGAATATCAACCCAAAAAAAGCAGTATGCGTTATCGCACCATGGAGTAAAATACTCCCCTGATAACCAACATTGCTTAGGATCCAATTAATCGCAATATCAATATCAGGCAATAATCCAGCTATCCCTGCAATCAAGAGTGTATGCAATGTCAAGAACTTCTTGTGCTTCTTCATAAAGTAGTCTCTGTAGATATCTACTGCTATGATTGTGAGCAAAACATGAGTTACTGCATATGGCATAAGTTACAACACCTCATTTTTAACATTTTTCTATTTATCATAAATCCCATAATACTTCCCTTTCAAATATTCTAAATAATCAGTAGCAGTTAAACCACGACCACAACATCGTTTAATAACATCATCAGCCAGCATTGTAGACCCAATCTCATGGACATTCTTCTTCAACCACTTTCGTATCGCTGAAAAGTCCCCTTTCCGAACCCTTCCATCAAAACCCTTGATATCCTTCCTCATCTGGTTGTAGATCATGGCTGAATACATCGTGCCGAGCGCATAGGTGGGAAAATAGCCAAACAATGCTCCACTCCAATGCGTATCCTGTAAAACACCTTCGCTATCATTCCTAGGACTCACACCGAGATACTCCTTATACTTTTGATTCCACGCCTTTGGAAGATCCTTAACCTTGAGACTTCCCTCAAAGAGCTCAACCTCCAATTCAAAGCGAATAATCACATGGAGGCAATACGTAACCTCATCTGCTTCTATCCTTATTTTGGATTCTCTTACCTGATTCATCTGCTTAAAAAAATCACCAAGTTTCATCCGGCTAAGTGCCTTGCCAAAAACCTTCTGGTAGTGCGGATAAAAAAACCTCCAAAAATCATAGCTTTTGAAAATATGATTCTCCCAAAATCGTGATTGCGACTCATGAAGCCCTGTAGAAGGGGCATCAAACAATATTGTATTTTCTAATTTTCTTGAAAAGCCCAATTCATAGAGTGCATGGCCTGACTCATGAGCTGTTGAAGTGAATGAAAACATAGGATCCTTCTCTCGGAAAGCTGTTGTGATGCGAACATCATCTGCTGAGATAGAATCTGTAAAAGGATGGACAGACTCTGCTATGACACTTCGCCCTTCATCCTCCAGAATCATATCCATAACCTCCTCGCTAATCACATCTTGGTCATCAATAGGAAAATCCAAATCCTTTAAAACATTTTTTTGTCTCTTAAAAGAATTGCTCTTCTTGATATGTGTAATGATCTCAATAAGCCCTGCCTTAAGCTCTGCAAAGATCTTCTTCAGCTTCACAACAGTCATCCCTTCCTCAAAATCATCGAGAAAAACATCATAGGGATGCATCTTCGGATCAATGTAAGCTGCACTTTGTTTAGAGAGCTGCACACACTTTTCCAGATAGGGTCGAAAAATAGAAAAATTACTCTTAGCCTTGGCCTTCTCCCATGCAGCCTCAGACTCTGGAATAAGCTTTGAAAACTTTTCAATATGCTCTGCAGGCAATTTCCTTTCTTTTGTGATCTCTTTTTTAAATTTTAAAACACTTAGACGCTCAATTTTTGAGAGTTGCTTTAAATGTGCTGGCTTTGTAAGAATATCAACACATCTTAGAATCTCCTTAGAGGTTTTTCTCTGATGAGCTAATAAGCTCAGGTATGCCATCTGGTCAGCCCTCTGATGAATTGCATTCTTTGGCATTAAAGTAGCACGATCCCATGACATCAAAGCCATAAAACCATGGAGAATGGTGAGCTCTTTCTCTATTTGTTTAAATCTACTTAACGAATCCTTCATAACCAATTTTGAGAATAAGGCCTTAAATAGTTTTCGTTAGATTCTTCATAAACAAAATATCCTTTTTCAAACCTTCAAAACTCCGATACCCGTAGTAGGTAAATTCCCTTTCTGCATTTTCATTTGAGATCACAAAGCCAGGTGTTGCATAAATGCCATAACCGCTTGCTATTTCCTTGCAATGCCTTACATCATACTTCTCCATAAAAAAACTGTCACCCATCTCTTCAAACAGCTGCGGAAAAACAATTAACTCCTCTTTCCAACAGATTGTGCAATAAGGGCTATTAACATAGATGATCTTGACTTCAGAGCTTGTGTTGCCCAGCACAGCATGAGGACACTCTTTTAGCTCATCAGTATCAAGCTGACTCCCAACCACTCTCTGAATAATCGAGGAAAGCGAGAACAAAACAATTATTGTGATAAAAATCACCAATAGATTATGAAACAATTGCTTGTTATCTTTTTTCAATTCTTTCCAGCTTACTCTGTAACTCATCATAATGGCTTTGATAAGAACTCCCATCCCAAATACAAAAACAACAAAACTTACTGTCTTTGGCCATTGGCTTACAAAATACACGGCCACAACCAAAAGCAATCCTGCAATAGATAATAATCTGATAGCACTCTCACCAATCGTAAATCTCTCCCTAAGGCTAGAACTCTTTTTTGACATGAAAAGATAGACTGGTACAAAGATAGTAAACAACACTAAACTTACTATCTGAGATCCTGTAAATCCATAGACTGAATAGTCATAAACCCTCGTAAACTCAATTAAAAATCTGGCAACAGCATAGCTGATCATGGTAGTCAAAAAAATCTGGCCAGAGAATCCTTGCCTCTCCTTAAGCTTCAATAAAAAGATGAAGAGAACAAAAAAGAAAATACTTTCATAGAGAACACTCGGATGAAAGCTCTGTCCATTATTTACCAATGCCCATGGCAGATTCGTAGCTGTTGTAGGATGATCAAATGCAAAAAAACATCCAAATCTCCCAAAAACCATTGCCAAGGACCCTCCCAGCGCTACACTATCAGCATACTTCCAAAAGTCCAATCTCCTCATCTTACAATAAACCCAACCTGCAATAACAGCCCCTACCAAACCTCCATACATTACCAAGCCAGAATTAATCCAGGGAATTAATCCAAGCGTTAGTCGTTTTGAGAAATCCATCTCCTGCTGATTCCAGGGACCAAATGCAAAGAAAAGCCGAGCCACAAAATAAGCACCCAGAAAAACCCAGAACACTAGCCAAAAACTTTTTTTCCGATCAAACCTTTTCTCCCGAGTCTCATTAAAATAAACAAACAGGGCAAAACAAGCCCCAATCACAATCATCAAAGTATAGAGATAGATACTTACTGAGCCGAGGTAGAATTCACTAACCTTTTGATAGAGCACCATTTTTGTAAAAAGAGATTCGATTAAACAACAGTATGTAATAAATAGCCACATAGCTTGTAAATCCAATTATGGTTTTATAGGGTCCTAAAATGTTCATGTAAGCATAGGTTGTTCTAAAAATAAAAGCCTTTGCCAAAACACTCACGACAATAAATCCTACAACATATCCCAGAATAACCTTTAGAACACTCCAGTAAAAACCATAGGATGAAACCTTTAAACTCATTTTAAATCCCTGTTTCATAATTCTTTTTATTGATTTCTCACGCAAGCTAATAACCTGCAAATAATTAAGAACAGTGTAGACATAGAGAACCACTACTATCAACAAAATAATGATAATCGTGGTTGGCAAAAACAGCATGGAAAGATTCTGTGTGCTCAACCAATCGTAAAGAGTTGTGTTAAGCAGAAGAAAGATCATAAGAATCAAAACAATAGGAGACAATGCTACAATGTTAAGCCACAAAAAGTGCCTAAAACCCGTTCCCCCCAATTTTTTCTCATAGAGCTCCCCCACCTTGAGAAGAACAAAATATTTGAAAAAGGAATAAATAATGATGAGCAGACCCATGACAACCAAAAAAAGCAGGATAGAAACTGTCAACTGCACAAAACCCGGTGCAAAACCCAGAATATTGTAAAAAACTCCAACCACTGCCACAACAACCTTTTGATAATTAATAAGAAGCAATCCAAATATCAAATCATAGAATAAGATCATGGCAAAGATTTTCCAATCTGTGACAATTCTCTTTGTAAACTTGCTAAGTGGTCTCTCTGTCATGTTTTCTTACGCACTGCCCAATACACTAATAAAATAAATGCTAAAAAAACAACAACCCCCAGGAGGTTGCTGTATTTCCACACGATAAGTGCTTCCTGTATTGAGTAGAAATATTTCTTAGTGCCTAATAAATCTAACGTATTAAAGATGGCAGTATTCTTGTAGGCAAGCATAATCCCTCCCAATCCCAAGAATAAAAGGCCTGAGATAATTTTTACAGTGCCAGTGTAGAATTTCTTGCCAAATAAGGTAAAAATTATGGGTTTGCCTTTGAATAGTTTGCTATCCTCCAAATGATGGGAGTCCCAATAAAAAGAGAGCAGAAACAAAGGCACCAAATTCCCTACAGCATAGAACAGCATGAGCAGCCCAGAGTAAAAAACATTATGAAGAAAAACTCCAATACCTATGATCCCTGATAGTATGGGTCCAAGGCAAGCAGTCCATCCTAACGCAAAAAACATCCCAAATAAAAAAGTCCCTGGGATGTCATTCTTAGGCTTTGACTTTGGATTGAAAAACGAGCCAAACCCTAATCCTAATCCAGTTACTATGCCCATCACCGCCAGATACAATCCTGCTAATGAAACCAGCCAGGGCTTTTGGAGCAATAAAAGCGATTGTTCACCAATAAATCCTGCCACAATTCCCATCCCTACAAACACAAGCGCAAATCCACAAAAGAACACAAAGGTCATCTTTGTAATGTTCTTTTTCTCTTTAAATGTGTAGGAAAAATATGCAGGAATAAAAGGAAGGATACAGGGAGATAATAGCGCTAAGATCCCTGCCATAAAAGCTACAAAGAAGCTCACCTTTACAAGAATGTCATAGCTATAATCATAATTATACTGGATTACCCTTTGCAATCCAATAGGAAGTGCTTCTTCTTGCGCCAGAACTGTAGATGGGAGTAATGAGAGTAATAAAACCCCAATAATCAAAACAAGCACTACTGATTTTTTCATAATATCCTCCTCTAAGAAATATTTGCTGAGGCATCCTCTTCTGTTGAATCTGGATCTTCAGGAACCAAAATCTCTCCAGTAGAAAGATCCTTATAAGGTCCATTTACAACATCAAAGACTCGGAAAACATAAGCTCCATCATCCTCTATTGTGCCAACCGTATCCCACACCTGTGTAAAAGCATTGTAGGCATCTGGCTCTCCTGTCAAGATAACAGTAGGAACAAGATTTATGTCATATGTTTCAATAAGTTTCTTTCCTCTGCTTGTGGAAACTGATACTTTCTCTTGATTGTCAAGATACAAACCCATGCTCTCTAAAACAGGGAGATGGAACTCATCAGTGGTGTAGCACCCCTCACAATTTGGATCAAACAATGAAATGAGGTTTACTCTTCCCCTCTCCTTCTTCGCATCAAGATCATAATAAGGGGGCAACGAGTTTCTCAACACATAGGCTCCATCCTCTTCTATTGTGCCAACATCCTCCCAAGCCTCAGTCAGGTCAGGATAATACTTAGATTCTGCACTCAAAACTAGAGTAGGAACCCTTGTAATATCATACTTTTTAATAATCTCCTTTCCCTCTTCACTATCAAAAGCTATTTCTTTATGTTCCTCTACTGATACACCAACAAGCTCTAATTGCTGAGCCAATGGCCTAATATCCTGGCAGATCTCACAGTCATCATTTAAGATGTAGGTAACACTAACAAGGCCAATAATATCTCCTGTAACAGTATCAACATAAGGAGCAGGCAAATTTGTCAGCAGATAATCTCCATTTTTTTCCTCAACAAACCCTTCTAGATCCACTAAAACTCCAGATTCCTCAACCTCTCCACTCATGATAACTGTTGGAATCTGTTTTATTGAGAATTTTTCAATTATTTTCTTAGCTTCATCAGAGCCAAAAGCCAGCTCCTCCATAGATGTAATCTCTACATTCTTTGATTCAATTAATTCAGTAAATCCTCCTAGATCAATGCAATTAACACAATCCTCGCTGTCAATGGTAATAATCTCCATCTTAGCCTTTTCTGGCTCCTTTGCAGCATCCTTCTCTGAAAAAATATCACCTACAGAAAAGAGCTGGAATGTGCTCAAGAGCAATACCACAACAAGAACTACAGATAAGAAAATCAAAGGAGTATTCTCATCTGTAATCTTGCTTTTTTTGGGACTCATTTGATTCCCTAACAGCCGCCAACCATTGTTGGTAGATTGTTCAGATTTGATGGTAAGCTGCTTGATCCAGAGCTTGACCCTGAAGCTGGGCTTGTAGATGTTGATCCAGAGCCAGCAACCACTGCGCCAGATTCCATTGCTTCACCTATTGTACCTTTCAGGCTATTAACTTGAAATGCCTGAACTAGCGCTATAAGAACAAGCGCCACCAAAACAATTGTTACAATTGTATTTTGTTTCATTTTTAAACCTCCTAACTCTGTTCATATTCAAATCAACAAATTATTAGCATCCCCCTACCATACCTGGTAAGTCTGCTAATACTGATTTGTCTCCGCCAGCAATCTGTGTTGCCAGTGTAACCATGTTTTTTGGGAACCATAAGCTTTTCCATCGATATACTTCTCTAAGTATCTCTGCATCATTGTAATCTGTATTTGCTGCAAGCCATAACGCAAGTGTAAGGACACCTGGATTGTGTTTACAACCACATCTGCTATTGCCCTTATTATCTGCCCCAATAGCGCCTATGCCACAGCAGAATTCACAAGAAATGCCTCGAGGATTAGATGCAAGATCAACAAATCTCTGAAAACTCTCAGGATCATCCTTTTGCACCTGCTGCTTTAAAGCTGGATAAGCTCGTGCTAAAACCCCCAAAGCAGCTACAGGATCATCAAAACCAGCTGGAATCCCCATAGCCTCTGCATAATCTGGAACACCTTGAGGAATCATGAGCTTTATAGCATCATTAGAATCCTTTATCTGACTAACATCAAACAATGCTGCTATGCCCTGTGCAGTAGATTTAATCTCTTCAACATTTACATCAGCAAGATCTTTTCCCCCTCCTAAACTTAGGGTAGAGGATCCTCCACCACTGCTACCACCTACTGAAGAAGGCACTCCATGCTGCAAAATAGCTCCAAGTGAGCTTATCTGCCATTGATTAAAAAGAAGTAAGAGAACTCCAACCACTAATAATCCCATAATTGGCTTTGAAAACAATCCATCTTTCTTGTGAGATGCTGTTTTATGTGGGTGAGAATCTTTGTGAGCTACTTTATGCTCTGATTTATGTTCAGTTTTATTATCCATCTTAAACCTCCTATACTGGCATCGAACAGCCAGTTAATGCTGCTAATTTATCAAATGATTGTGCATTCTCTATTTTTTCTCCCTTAATAATCCATGTGGGGGTAATCTTAATCTCAGGGCCATTTGTAAAGTCCCTGTAGTCAATATGCTTTATTGATCTGCCAAACATTGCTATCTGTCCTTTCGTGTATTGGCAAAAATCAGCTCCATACATCACTGCTCCTGCATCAGATAGGCATTTTGCAAATCCATCAACAGGTCCAGGCCTGAAGTAATACGAATACACAGGCACTGCAATGATAATCAATACAATCACTCCAACAATCCCTACCATCATACCCATGGACTTTTTCTTCTTGCTTTTCTCCTCATGGATAGACTCATGAAATTGCTCTCGTTCTTCATGCTCCTCGTGAGCTTTGTGACTCTCTAGCTTCTGTTTCTGCAGCTTTAATTGATGCTTTGTAAGTTTCTTCATCTATCATCAAGCAGCCTTAGCCAAACCTGGCACTCCAACAGCAACCTCTTCTACATTTCCATCTCCTGGAGCAGCAACACCGCAGCCTCCACCAACATACCTTTGATCATTCTGGTAGCTGGCAGCTCCTGTGCTCTGATACCCAGAGGATGCGCATCCTGCTAAAAGGGAAACACCAAGCATTAATATTAATAATACATATGCTATTTTCATTTTTTACCTCCCCACATAATAATATTCAATTCAAAGCTTCCTGGGGTTTAAATATTTTTCGGTCTTGACCTGTAAATTCAAAGCTTTACACCTTTTGTAAAAGTAACTACTATTTAAACCTTTCTATGACAACAAATCAAAATTATCTCATTCTGTTTTTCGTCAAAACTAAAGCTTTACAAGAAACGTAAGATTTATAAACGCAATTGAGATAATGGATAAAGTGGGTATATAATGAGCACTTCACTAAAAAAATTTGAAAGTATCCTAAGTCCTCTAGAGTTAGACGTTCTCAAAGTGCTCTGGAAAAAAAATCCATTAAAAGTTCGGGAAATCTACAATATTCTAAAACCAAAACAAAAGGTTGCACTCACATCTGTTGCTGTGATATTAGACAGACTCCATGAAAAAGGCATCGTATCAAGAGATGTAGAAAAAGGCAGAGGCGGCCTAAGATACATATATCATCCCTTAAAGGACCAAGCGCAATTCGAGCGTTCTGTTATTGAAAACTCAGTAGATGGTCTGATCAACAAGTTTGGAAAGTCAGCTGTTGTTTATTTTAATGAGAGGTTTTCCAAGTAAGATGGCATGCATTGAATGCTCATTGAGTTTTTTTTATGATCCCTTTAAGATGGGGTTAGTTATTGTTTCACTTACACTTGCTCTTATATTTTTTATCATCCTGAAAACAGAAAAAAATCTTTCATTCAAGAAAAAGCTCAGCATTATGTATGCTCATATGTTCTTTTTACTATTTCCCTTTGTTTTCTTTGCTTTGTTTCAAGGTTGTCAAACACTTTTTCATAATTGTTCTCAATGGTCAAAGATAATCTCTCTTTTACTTATCACCGGAGGAATATCCCTTGCTTTAGGAGTATTTACAGGTCCTATTCTCTATGTGCAGAAGTATAAGAAGAAAACCATAGATAGTGGCCAACATTGGATCCATAATTTTACAGAACAGGAATCCAAAAAAATCAAGATAGACACTCCAGAAATCCATATTATTGACGATGCAAAGCCTAAGGCATTTTCTGTCAAGTATCTCAAAGCGCATGTCTTTGTCTCACTTGGCTTGATTGATCTTCTCACCAAGAAAGAAGTAGAAGCAGTTCTTTTACATGAACTTGCCCACGTCAAGAATAGATCTTCTTTTTTGAAATACTCTGCAAATCTCCTTAAAATGATAAGTCCTTTGGCTAGATTCACGACATTGCAATACGACACCAACAAAGAAGAACGCTTGGCTGATAGATTCGCCTCAACTCAGCAAAAAACAGCAAAATTCCTAGCGAGAGCAAGGAAAAAGATTAATGATTTCTATGAATTTTCTGTTA
This sequence comes from Candidatus Woesearchaeota archaeon, assembly GCA_030751555.1. The sequence continues at coordinate 9,563 of JASMFX010000003.1, forward strand.
GTTCTTAGCTTCAAATTTCCTGTCCAATACCAAAACATTTATATGCTTCATATGATTATTAAATCATATGATATGCAAATCATATGAGCCATTCTTCAAAACACTGGCAGATCCAAGTAAATTAGAGATTATTAATCTACTCAGCAAATCTTCTCTATCAGTTTCAGAATTATGTAAAAAAACAGGGTTTGAGCAGAGCCGTGTAAGCCATAATATGAAATCTCTACTCGAAAGAGGATTTGTAACTGTTAAACCCCACGGAAAAGAAAGAATCTATGCCTTGGATGAAAAAGAAATCATTCCAATCCTAACCTTAGTTGATAAGCACGTTGAAAGATATGATAAACATCTTTGTAAGTGTCATGAAAAACTTTGGAGAAAAAAACAATGAATATCGAATATGGAATAAAGAAACAAGTAACTCTAACTTATGAAGAAGCTGTTGAAAAAGCAAGAACTGAATTAAAAAAAGAGAAGTTTGGCATCCTCACAGAGATTAATGTCCCGGAGAAGCTCAAGGAAAAGTTAGATGTGGACGTAGAAAAATACATCATCTTAGGTGCATGCCATCCTCCTAGTGCCTATAAAGCCTTCCAAGCTGAGCAGGATATTGGATTAATGTTGCCTTGTAATGTTATTGTCTATGAAAAAGACAATAAAGTTACTGTTGCTGCTATCAAGCCAACAACTGCTATGGGAATGATTGATAATCCTAATCTAAAAGCTATTGCTAATGAAGTTGAGGAAAAATTGAAAAAAGTAGTGGAGATCATCTAAAATGCCAAAAGATCCTATCTGCGGAATGGAAGGCTCGATTAAAGCACAAGGCCATGATTCTTGCTGTGATCAAGGCATTAAGGTTTTTGAAAAACAAATAAAAGGAAAAAAATATCCATGGTATCTTGAGAAGTTTTGGGTTGTCATATACTTATCAATTTTCATCCTCACCATTTCCTATCTTTTTACACCTTTATTCCCTGTCTGGGAAGCTTTCTGGGATTTTTTTAAGATGATCTGGTGGGCAATCCTATTAGGATTAGTGATCGGGGCTATTATCGACTACTATATTCCACAAGAATACATAACAAGATTCCTAGCAGGCTCAAAAAGAACAACAATCCTTAACGCTGCTCTGTTCGGATTAATCATGAGTGCCTGCTGCCACGGAATCCTAGCTATCGCAATCCAGCTCCACAAAAAGGGGGCATCCATTCCAGCCGTAGTAACCTTCCTACTGGCATCACCATGGGCTAACATACCTATCACAATCCTCTTATTTGGTTTTTTCGGAGTCAAAGCCCTGCTTTTGGTAGTATCTGCCCTAATCATTGCAGTAATAACAGGTTTTATCTATCAATTCTTAGAAAAAAGAAACTTGATAGAACAATCTCCAAAACACACCACTAAGGACTTTCCTTTCTGGCAGGATGTTGCCAAGCGCTGGAAATCACACACCTTTAATTTCAAAAAGGACTCCAAAGAACTAGCCCGAAGCATGTGGTCTCTGAATAAAATGGTCACCTACTGGATCTTAATCGGAATGATTCTCGCTGCCTTCGCCAGAGCCTTTGTCCCAACACATTTCTTCCACCAATATATGGGTGCAACTTTTCTAGGTCTTGTGGTAACCCTAATTATCGCAACAGTCATCGAGGTCTGCTCAGAAGGATCTTCCCCATTAGCCTTTGAGATCTACAATCAAACAGGAGCTTTTGGGAACTCATTTACATTTCTTATGGCAGGAGTTGCTACAGACTATACAGAGATCGGCCTACTCTGGAGCAATATTGGAAGGAAAACAGCACTCTGGTTACCTGTCGTGACTGTTCCTCAGATTTTTATTCTTGGTTATTTATTCAATCTATTAATTTAACCAATCATTTTATAAAAAACAATCAATTACATACAAAAAATGGGAATAGTATATCCTCTTGGTGGAAAGCTCTATGATCTTCTTGATGAGCATTATGAAAAATCTAGGTATGCAAAGATAAGAAAGCATATGCTTGGGAATCTTGGTAATACTATTCTTGATGCTGGCTGCGGCACAGGAAGAAATTTTCAATATTTTTCTCCAAATGCAAAGATAAATGGGGTTGATCTCTCTCCAAAAATGCTTGAGGCTGCAAAAAAAAGAGCTCAAAATGCAAAAATCCCAATAAAACTTGAAAGGATGAATCTGACAAACTTGCATTTCAAAGATAACCTGTTTGACAATGTTGTTGCAACCTTTGTATTGTGTGTTTTGCCTAAGAAATATGAACAACAGGCACTTAAGGAGCTAATTCGAGTTGCAAAACCTGGAGCAAAACTACATTTTTTAGAGTATGTTTATTCACAAGATCCAGTAAGAAACCTTACAATGAAAGCAACCTCATTTATCCCAAAATTACTCTACTCAATAAGGTTTGGCTCTACATTTCCTTTACTTGAAAAAGAGGATCAGCTAAAAATTGAAAAAGTCAGCTTTGTCCATGATGATGTCATAAGACTGATTGTTGGAAGAAAATTATGATCTGTAGTCCTTGAATCAACCCCTACCTTCTTCATCTTACTCTTTGTAATATTTGTAATACACCCAAACAGTCACAACAACCATTCCCAAACTCAGCCACTGCCCTAATGATAATCCAAGAACTCTTGCATTCTCTCTAAAAAAATCAACAACAAACCTGCTTATTCCCATCAATCCAAAGAACATCCAAAAGAGATAGCCATCTTTATATTCTTTTTTTGATACAGCCCAAACAATCCCAAGCACAACAGTGCGTGCTATTGCTCCATAGATCTGGCTTGGATGCCTGCAGCCCTCTGCATGAGGAAACTTAAAGCACCATGAAACATTCGTAACAGTGCCCCATAACTCTCCATTCACAAAATTCGCAATCCTTCCAAGCACTAAAGCAATTGCAGCAGGAATCACCAAAATATCAGCCATCCTTCCAATAGGGATGCCTCTCTTTTTGCAGAACCAATAGCCAACAGCCATCCCTCCTAAAATCCCTCCGTGGAAAGCCAATCCTCCTTGCCAAACATAAAGAATTTTTAAAGGATCTGAGAGATAAAATCCAGGATTCCAGAAAAACACATGGACAAGCCTAGCACCCACAATTATCCCTAAAGCAAGATAGAGAACAAAATTGTCAATATCATCCTCGCTGATTTCCAATCTTCCTTTTTTCTTTGCCTGCTTCAGAAAAAGAAAAGCAAGCAAAAATCCTAATGCATAGACAATCCCATAGAATCTTATCTCAAGCGGCCCTACTTGCAATAATGTGGGATTAATAGCGTGGACAAAACCCATTTTTAACTATCCTCAGGATCACGGTCAAAGAGATAGAGTATTTTTAACAAAAGATTACTCTTTCCATACCGTAATTTAATTTTTCTGTCAAGACTCCAAGTATCATCCCCTCTTAGGAAGATGCATAGTGTAATCAAACCTAATCCGAGATCTCTGATTCCTGTATCATTGTAGCCGAGAGATATTGCGATTCCAACAAGTTGAAGCCCGAGAATGAACGCAGCAATCCTCGTAAACAAACCTAATAGTAAAAGCAATCCCAACACTGTGTGAACCACTCCATTTATGGTAACAAAAGTGGTAGGCTCTATTGGAAGTTGAAACACCCATCCTGGAAGAAAACCAATCCACGATTGAGCATCAAACAGCTGATTCAAACCAAACCATAAAAAAACCAAGCTGATGATAATCCTAATTAATCCACTCGCCTTAAACCGATTATCATCAAAAAATTTCATCTTAGCTTACAACTAACTCTCCTGTCATTCCCCTATGACCTGAACCACAAGAAACTGAGCAGAAAAACCCAAATGTTCCTTTCTTGTCTGCTACAAATTCAACTATCTCTTCTTTACCAGGATCTAGTCTCTGTCGAATCCCATAATCTGGAATAGCTAATCCATGTGGCACATCAATGCTTTTAACCTTGATAACTACAGTATCACCTTGATTGACTTCAATGGT
>JASMFX010000004.1 GCA_030751555.1 Candidatus Woesearchaeota archaeon
CCCCTGTTTTCTTTTAATTCTTCTTTGATTATTTCGGTTGGAAGTTTTTCTTCTCTTTCAAGGAGTCCTTCTCTTTGCAGATGAGCAACCTGGGGAATTGATCTATCTTGTAAAATCCTATACACATCTTCTTCTGAAGTATTTGCTTCAACTTTTTCCCAATATTTTAATGCTTCTTTAAGTTGGTCTACAGCTTCAAATGTTCCCTCTAGTCGCTCAGCATAATTTCCAGCCCAACCCTCTGCAATTCTTTCTTGAGTTTCAGTTGTTGCATAGAGAAATGTTTCTGCTGGCGTGATCATTTGTTCTTTAGAGAGCTGGTCAACCTGGATGCCCATTTCTTCTGCCTTTTGCTCGTTTCTTTCATGAGTTTCTTTGACAATATCGTCCCATGTTTGTCGAATTACCTTAAAGGTGTTGTTCTCTTTGTCATACTCTGGAACCCGGTCTTTGAAGTTTACCCAATTGCCTTCATAGTCAATATAATCTCCTGGTTTAACTTCATGTCCTCTATCGTCCATATAGGTTCCTCCTTCTTTATTGGAAAACTGGACATTGCCTTCTTCATACTGATTCCACTTAGCTCTTGCAATGACCTGGTTTTTTCTTACCTGGAGGATAACATTGCCTGTTCTTTTATCTACTAGTGGCACAATGGCTTTTTCAGGTTCTTCCTCATATCCTGAGAACATACGCTGGCCTTGCTCATCATATGCCCATTCTTGCTCTGAGATTGGTCTTTGGAATTCTCCTGTATGGACAACCACTGCTCCTTTTCCGGATGTATCGCCTGCAAAATCTATTGCATTCTTAATCTCATCAACCTCTACTTTTCTTTGCTGATCGTCAAATCCTCTTTCAGGTCCTGCAAAACCTGATAGGTTCCCAATTTGGGAAGGTGAGTGGATAGAGGTAAATTCAACCTGGTTAGCCTTCGCCATCTCTCTCAGAGCTTCCCTCGCTTCTTTTCCATATGCTTCTGCACCTACTGGTTCTGCTCCACCACCCATTTGTAATTGCAATTCTACATTTCCTGCTCCTGCTCGTATTGCACCTGAAGCAGTTTGTAAAAAACTACCAAAGCGAGATCCTTCTGTAACTGATTGGCCTACCTCTTTAATTCCAAAAATAGGCTTTTCTATATTTGGTTGTTGTGAGTTTTGTTCAGCATAGGGTGCTTTTGGGCTTAGATCCTGTGGATGCACAGGCCCTGATGGATTTTGTCCATATGTTTGGTTGAATTCCATTTTTTAGATATGTTTGGTTTTCGTTATTTATATTTTTTTAATGTTAATTGTGATATAGCTCATCCTGGATTCTCTGATGTAATCCCATGATTTTTGATGATGGGTTATGCACTTTTTGCTGATCTGCTTGGCCACCAGCGTATTTTTGCTCATGTTCTGAGGCTAGATTATAGACTGCCTCAACTTTGTTTTTCTCATAAGAGCTCATTTTTTCTGCAGGCTTGTTCATCAGATCTGCAACAGCTCCGTAGAGATCCTCTTTTGATTTACCACTCAATGCTTCTTCAATCTTGCTTATGTCATAGCTTGCTTGCTCTGCAATCTCTTGTTCTGGTGCTTTGATCTCTGTCTGTTCTACTGTATCTTCTAATTGCCAGTTCTGTTCAACCCTTACAGGTTTGTCCTCAACTACTTCTTCTTTTTGGTGGAAGAGTTGTTCTACCTCCACAGGTTCCTGTTCAGGAACCTTCATTTTTTCAATCAGATCATCTTGGATTTCTTGTTTTGAGTCTCTGATCATGCTCTCAGCTTCTTGGATCTCCTCTTTGCGTTCCTCCTCTAACTCTTTTAGTCTCTTGATTCTCTCTTCTGGATGCAATTTTTTTATTTCATCAAGTGTTTTTCCCATTTTTACCAAGCGACCATTTTATGTCCTTTTTTGTAATTCTTGTAGCATGTCCACATTCTTATTATTAAATCGCCTTCCGCATTCTTTTTTTCTTCATCCTTTTCGTAATCACTCAATTCATTTTTCTTTTTCTTGCTTGCAGGAGATATAAATGAAAAAGCGTCTCCAAATCCCTTAAAGACAGCTGTAAAGGGATCCCAGAGTGGAGGGCCTTTAGCTTTTGTAGCGTCTTGTTTTTTCTTATTATTTTCAAATGTAATGTCTTCCCCTGCCTGCTGGAGGTAGCTTTCTAATTCGTCTCCAAGCGCTTCCATTGCTGCTTTTACTGATCTGTCAACTCCAGCCAATAATTCAAAATCCTCAGATTCTCTCATTTTTTTGTAGGCTTCTATTTGTTTGTCTGTCCATGTATATCCTCTCCATGTTGCTTTAATCTCTCCAACATGCAGTGGGCCTCTTTGATAGTTATCTGCTTGAAAATTCATCTGAGGCCTGGTTCGATAGTCAAAATGCATGTTTAAAACACTACGATACTCTTTGTTTTTTCTTGGATAGAAGATAGCCAAAAATTCAATCTCTATCATGCTTCCCTCAAATGCTGCTACTAGATCTGGTGTATGAGTCTTTTTTATGTCATATCCCAATCTTTTAACAGTTCTAAGATATGGCTTAACCCATTGCATATACATCTTAATAATGTCAAAATGCTGTCTTAGGTATTGGATTGTGAATGTTCTTCTATTCTTTAATTCATCATAGGTTCTTACTTTCCATTCCATGTAGGTTCGTAGTTTTCTCTTTAATACCTCTTTCACTTTTCGATTGAATTCCAATGCATCTACTACTTCATCTACTTCGGTTGGCTTTTTCGGATGTACTGAAAAAAAGAGATCTGGTAATGTTGTGAATTGTAATTCCTTTGCCAATCCATAGACAGAAGCTGGGTTTTTTGAGGCACCTTCAACTTGGTCAATCCAAATACCTTTTAAGGTAATCTCAGCACTTTCGTGAGACTTGGAGTTGGTGAAACTATCTTCATAGTAGCCTCTTCTTTCATCAATGATCCTAAGCTCTCTTACCAACTGGAACAGTTCCTTAACCATCTTTCCAATTGTGGCAAGAAATCCACTTACTTTGTCCTGCTGCAGGCCAACACGCTGTTGTCTTACTCCCTCAAAAGCAGAGGTTTCTGCAGCTGCAAAAATATCTGTTACTTTTTCTATGTTTGAAAAGCCCATGTCGTATCTCAGATAGTTTAATATCCAAAAGTATGTCTCTTCAATAGATGCCTTGAAAGTTTCTACAACTAATCGATACTTATGGACTGGCTTAGGAAAATTCACATACACCATCTGGTCTTTTCCTACCTCTTCAATATCTGCGTCAGCATGCTTATTAGCATCATCCTCGGAAAGAGCTTCAATAGCTTTCTTTCTTTGGTCGGTGTTCATGGCATCATATTTCTTTTTATGCTTATCATTAATAAAACCATTCTTAATAAGCAACTTGCTTGAGTTTTCTAGGTGAGGATTCCATACATCTACCATTTTCTTTTCTCTAATCTATTATGTATCATGGGTTATATACTTTTCGTATTTTGGGTTAATTTACGTATTTTTTGTTTGTTTTTCGTTTGTTATACTGCCTCTTTTGAAGCTCTGTGCTTTGGATGTTCCATTCCAACGCCTTTCCTGTGTTTTAGTTCTGCTATATGATTTATTTTATTTTTTAAAAGCTTGCTCAGATCAGTAGTGACATCTTCCAGCATAAGAGAGACATGATGTCCTCCAAGGAAATGAGGCAAAATAACATAATCTGCTCCCCTATCATAGAGTGTAAGGGCTTCAGCTACCCTGTTTGCTGTAACAAATATAGATGCTCTCTTATTAACTTCCTTTACATTTTGAATTAAATGGGTGTTGTCTTCTTTTTCAGGAATTGTTGAGATTATGGTTTCTGCATGTGAAAGATCAATGTGGTTAAGAATCTCAGGATCACTTATATCTCCATAGATGCATGGAGTGTTCTGTTTAACTAGCTTTTTTATGATATCAGGGTTATAATCCACCACGAGTATTTTTTTCTTTAGCTTCTTAACCATATCCAGTATTGAATAACCAATACGATCATATCCAATGAGAATAACTTGGTATCTATGATGTTTGGGCATATATTTTAAATTTCTCTCTTTCTTATCAAACTTGTCCAAGGGAGTGAGCATTACTCCTAATTTATGGTATAGCCAGTTGTCGTATTTAATAAAGTAAGAGGTGGTTATTATAGTAATAACTGCCAATACCACTGATATTGAAAAAATTTCATTATTAATGTGGCCTAATAACAATCCTTGGGTTACAATTATGAGGGAGAATTCTGAAACCTGGGCTAGGCTTATTCCTGTGAGAAAAGAGATTCTTTTTTTATAGCCAAAGAGGCTTGTAATAATCATTGTTATTAGAGGCTTTACAAGAAGGACAATAACGAGGAGAATGACAACAGGCAATATAATACTGTCTAGCGAGGTGAAAACAAGTTGCATTCCCAACGAGGCAAAGAATAGTGTTCCAAAAAAATCCTTTAGTGGTTTTATTCTCCCTGCGATATGATGGTTATAGGGCAGATTACCCAACGCAATTCCTGCAGCAAAAGCACCGATTGCAATCGAGAATCCTACATAGGATATGACAATGGCAAATAAAAAACACATTGTAACAGAGAGAAGAAACAGGAGTTCACGACTCTTAGCTGCAAATTTAAATAATTCTGGGAAGATAAAACGGCTTGAGAAAATAATTGCTACTATGATCATGAAGCCCTTTGCTGCTGCAATGAAAAAAAAGGCCATTGAAAAATTGTTAACAGCAGTGAGTAACGAGAGTGCCAATACTGCAAAGACATCCTCTACTAACAAGGTTCCTATAATAATTCTACCATGCAATGTATCTATCTGTCTTTTATCAGAAATTAATTTTATTACAATCATGGTGGAGCTGAAAGCCAGGATCATTCCAATATAGACAGATTCTAACGGTGAGAATATTCCAAAAGTGACTGCTAAGATATACCCAAGACCAAACATGATAAATAATTTTAATGTCCCTCCGATTGAGGAGACAAATCCAATATCTTTTAGTTTTTTTATCTCTAGCTCAAGACCCACTACAAAGAGAAGAAAAGCAATGCCAATCTCTGCTAAAACCTTGATAGTATCAAAACTATTAATCAGGCCAAGAAAGCTTGGTCCAATGACAATACCTGCTAGGACATAGGCTGGAATTAATGGCTGCTTAAACATACGGAAAATAATCCCGCAAAGCGATGGCATTATGATAATAATGCCTATATCTGCGAATATGCCAACAATTAAGCAAACCACATTATTTCATTAACCAAGTCTGATGCCAGATAAGTAAATC
>JASMFX010000005.1 GCA_030751555.1 Candidatus Woesearchaeota archaeon
TACTACTTCTTCGACTAGTTCGTCTTTTGGTTTCTTGCGGTAGTCATCTACCAATCCTACTCGATAAGCACAGCTCTTACTTTTTTGCCTTCCCATCGTTTTGGAACATAAATCCTAGAACTGTTACCTCCTTTAACAGCTCATTACAAGAATTAAAAGTCTTAGAATCTGCACCAGAACCCGGGGCTAAGATGGCAAAAATGCAATTCTTTGTTACCTTAGGACCTGAGCAGAGAACTCAAATTGGTGCTCCGCCTGAAGCAGATACCTCAAGGGGCACTCCTTTTTTCGTAAGAATTGAAAATAAGATTGCAAATCTTGAATTTCACACATTATTTGGAAAAGATTCATACAACGCCTTGTGTACCCAAAAAGGAAAAAATGGCATAATTGGTATGAGTGGAAAACTACGTAAAGCAATGGAGCTGGATAAATTGCTCGAAAGGGATCTATCATTTGAATTATCTACTAACGGACAAATGGGGAAAATTGAATTTTTAGGATTAGATTCATAATATCAAGCCTTCCCAATCTCCCACATCCCATAGAAAAACCTTCTATAACTAGATGCAATAGCCTCAGATGTTATCAACACAGCTACTGGTTGGTCTTCAAAACCAACATTCAGTACATGATCTTTGAAGATAATCACCCCTACAGGCGCATAGCCCTCAACAAACCTATAGTGGGGCTTGCCAAACTTTCCATAATATCTATAACCCTCAACCTGTTTCCGAGATTCTTCATTAACAATTAGTTTTACATTATATTTCATCAAGGCCCTTTTCTTTTGAAACTCTCTAAAAAACCGTTTAGCCCCTTCAGTATATTGATCCTCAAATCCAGCTGCAAAACCAATATATTCAGAACCATTGGGCAACTCTTCCAATATATAATTGAACGCATTATACAGCCCTTTCCAGCCAACAAAAACCTGAGCCTCCTGTTTTGGCTTTGTCAATGTCTGCTTAGCAATGAGTTGGGGCACTATTTTCTCTATCTTAGCCCTTTTGACCTCAGCCAAACGTATGAGTAATTGAGGATTCGCAGCAGAAAAAAACTTGCGCTTACCCTTTAAAATAAAGCTTACCAATCCCAACTCAATCAGCTGATTCAAAGCATTATAAACAACCGAGTTCTGTAAGCCAGTCTCTTGGATCAAGGGCCCACTCGTTGTCTCTCCTAGAGTCAATAAACCAAGATAGGCCTTACTTTGTGCCTCAGTAAGCCCTAACTCCTTCAACGCATCAAAATCTCCCATCCTGCTTATAAACCTTCTATAGTTTTTAAATCTTTCTCCAAAAAAGGAGAATAAATATTAAAATACTCCATCTGTCATAACTATCCAGTAATATGACAAACGCAATGATCTTAGACTTTTACGGAACAGCCGTAAGTAAGAATGGTTTAGATACGCTAATCGATTCTTACACAGCCAGAACCGCAGAAGGAAAAATTGATTACGATAGAGGCGGCTCTACAATCCTAGGCCAAATCAATCGTGCTAATCAGGAGTTAATAGCAGAAACAAAATCCATCTTCTTTCCAGGAGTCAAAGCACTCTACGATAGAGCAACTGATTCAGATCTAGAGGTCAGAGTCTATTCAAATGGACATGGAGCTTTTATCGAAAAAGCCTTTGAACTCCAAGGTATGAATGTGAGATTCCTAGATCCAAGTATCGTAGGAGACAAAAAACAAGCAGAATCATACAGAACCATAAGAACCAAGGAAGGGTATGACATCATAATCTTCGCAACAGATTCTCAAGAAGAAGTAGATGCAGCTATAGGTGGTGAAATAGACAAAGCATTACTCATAGATGCAGATAACCCAGATTACTCCTCAGTAGAAGAAGCTATCGACGAAACAGATCAAGAAAATGAATCCGATGGACTTGAATCAGAGGGTGATGCAGATGCTACAGAAGCTTAAGAGTATCTCGTGGGACAAACGTGTGACAAGAGCTGGTTTTCTACAGCCAAAAGCAATCCTCTGTGAAGGAGTTATCCTCCCTATAAACCTAACCAAAAATGTGCAAATCAAAAGTAACCATTCAGCATGGATCCACAATCTAAATATTTACGAGGATAATAATTACGAAACTGAATTCAAAGCAGCTTTTGCTGAAGATAAACTCTGGACCTTGCAACTAATCAGCGTATTCGATAATCTTACGAATCAAAAGAACAACTTGATCCAAAATCTGTCAAATCACACCCTGCAAAACTTTTTAGCATATGCAGAGCTCTTAAAACAAATCCAAAAGTTCTATGTCATAGCAGTTCCTCTAACAAATTTCTGTGAAAAGGAATTGAAAAAGGCAAACCTCCAACCTCAGGACTTTGCAATCCCAATAAAACCACTAGACATACATGCATTCCACCAGTCCAAGAAACCCCTTAAAGAATTCGCATGGATTAAGACATTCTATAACATAGTAGAACCATTAAAAAAGGAAGACCTCATTAAAGCAGAGGCCACCCATATCACAACCCCTCAAATTCCAAAAACACATAATCATCTTATCCATGGCCTCCAAGTAGCTATCTTCGTGAGAAATAGGATAAAGGAACTCTCACAACAGCTCTGGTTTGCAGTAGATCCACTAGCCGAAACACTTGCCTCCCAACTCAATATCTCGAAGCATGACTTTTTCCATCTAACAGTCCAAGAAGTAGTTGCCTCTCTAGAAATAAACCAGACCACAATCTCCCATGACGAGCTAGAAAAAAGAAAAAATTGCTTTGTCGTAGGAAAAATAGATGGCAATGATCTCCTCATGAGCGGAGCAAAGGCACAAACCATTGTAGATGCATTTTCAGAAAAAAAGACTTCCAAGGAGGTGAAAGGCACTACCGCCTCAAATGGAAAGGCAAAGGGCAAGGTAAAGGTACTGTTAAGCCTAGATGATAAAAAAGCATTCAACAGAGGAGACATCCTAGTCACAACCATGACAACGCCAGATTTCCTTCCATTAATGGCTAAAGCATCTGCTATCATAACAGACGAAGGAGGCCTCTCCTGCCATGCAGCAATAGTCAGTAGAGAACTGAATATCCCTTGCATAATCGGAACAGGGAACGCAACCAAAGTCCTTAAAGATAATCAACACATAGAAATAGATGCAGACAAAGGTATTGTCACACCGCTATAATCATAATTATTTACTTTTTTTCTTCACAGGCATGGCATGCTTCCACATAAATTCAAAATAAGCCTTATACGCTCTAGCAGCAGCCTCATTCTCAATAATAATCGCCTCTGGTTCATCTGTCCAGACAATAATGGCTATTTTATCCTTGTAAATATTTGTAGCAACAGGACTAACAACGTCCTTGTCAACCAAACGATAGATAGAGCCTTTTGAATAACTCACATCCCTCCCAACACGGGAGAGCAACCTAGTGGTAATACCTAATCTATTCTGATCTCGTACAAACTTTTCACAAAAAATCGGCATATTCTTCCGTAACTGACCGTCATCTCCAAAAACATCATTGTCAACCCCTGTCCGAATGATATCCATAAAGACTGCTTCCACCCCTCTCTTTCCCTTAAAAAGTCGAACCTGCCCCTCTTTTTTCCCTAACTTATGCCTCTTTCCAAGATCAGGGACAATTTGCTTAATACTCTCACGCTGCTCATCAACATATTCCAATAATCTATGGGGGCTCGTAGCCTGAAAGTGCTTCACAATCCCCTCTAAATGATAGCTAACTAATCCCTTATGCACAAGAGAATTAATCGCCATATAGCAGCTAGATCGCTGTATTTCTGTTATTTTTGCCACTTTTCCTGCTTTAGAAAGCCCATAATCTACTAAGCACAGATACACCTTAATCTCATTCTCAGTGAGTCCAATCCTTCCTAAAGTGGCTTTAATATCCATTGTTGACCATTATTGGACAACATATATTTATATATTTATTATCATCACATAGTAGCTACAATAGTCCTGAGGAAGAATCCTCAAGACCAAACCAAAAAACAAAGGAGACTGAAAAAAATGAAACTAACAGCACCAATAAAAAAAGTCGCAATGTTCCCAGTAAAGCTAGTGGATAAGTATGCAGGCTATGCATCCGCAGCAGCAGGAGCTGTAGGCTTAACACAGGTGCCTGGTGTAATGAACCAATACGCTGGAGACGTATACCAGCGAGCACAAGAACTTGGAATAAAGGTAGAAGAATATAAAACAACCGCTAGAATCACCAACCAAACTCTAGATTCTCTGACTACAAATCTTACTAATAGTGCTGACGAAGCTACAAGGCTCATGGGTGAAGGAGCTAAGGCTACTATCTCAAGGCACGAAATGCTGAACAACACCTACGATGCAATAGTCAACGCAAATATCTGGTACAAACCAGTAGCATTCTTACAAAACCTAGAGACTGACATCCTTGAAGGAACCATAAAGCACCTGGAAATGGTCTTACCAACTTCAACAGAAGAAGGGGTCTACTGTGCAGTAGGCTTAGGAGCAGGAGCAATGCTCTACCATGGAGCAACAAGATACCTGCCAAAAGCAATCGGAAAAGGCGCTAAAGGAATCAAGAACTTAGTAGTCCGTGGTGGCAAGAAAATAAAGGAAAAATGGGCAAAAAGAAAGGCCACAACATAAAAGCACAGAGGAGAAAAAAATGAACAACCAAGATGAAGTACCGATGGATGAAAACCTGCCTCAGATACCTCCGGTAACAGAAGAAATCCTAGATAGGCTCGGTCTGCACGAAACTGAAGATTTCAACTTCGAAAGTGTTTCACCAAACCGGATAGGAAATGCTTCAATGGCCACTCAACACTATATCGCTACACAACTCCACATAGAGTATCCCTTGCTAGGAATAGACCATCAAACAGTCTACCTAACACATATTCCAAGTGGAGTGACAACTAACCTTGGGTATAGCAATAAATCAGAGCATGATGTAGGAGAAGTCATCCTAGCAGAGCTAAGGGAAAACAGAGGTCTTGCTGAGGTAGACATAATCGCATCAAACACAGCCGGAGTGAAGAAGAAAATTACCTTCTTAACAAGCCCAGAAGAATTAATGAATAATGAAAGGAGGCTGATCTAAAATGACAGAAGACTGGAGAGAGATACTCAAGCAACACGAAAAGAGA
>JASMFX010000006.1 GCA_030751555.1 Candidatus Woesearchaeota archaeon
TGAATAATTCATTTGTGGTATCTGTTCTTATCTCTGTTTTTGCATTTTCTTGTTTTTGGTCAACAGTAACCTGCTTAAGGTTTTCTGCATCAATCTTAGAAGTTCCTTCATGAGAATGCACAGTAAGTTTGCCATTTTCTGCTTGCACGCAATTACTATTAAAATTGCACAGCTTAGAAATTTCAGTATCCTCTGTTGAGGAAAAGGTAAATTCTTCGTTACCTATCTCAGAACCTCCATGTATAGTGTATCCTTTTTTGGTAACTGTAAGACTACCACTGACATGCAACCCATTGCCACCATCATCCTGGATTACAAAGTCATCTCCCTCTACAGAATAACCTTGGTCATTTACAACAACCTTAACTTCTGTATCAGAGGGTATGATCATATTATCCTCGATTGTGATAGAACCACCTGTAGTCGTTATCGAGGTACCATCATAACTTACCCCTTCTCCACTAATAGCAACACCATCTATCTCTAAATCTTCAATATCTCCTTCAAAGCTTGTTATTTTCCCTTTAACAATCTCTACTTTTCCATCAATCTTCACATCCTGACCTTCAACTTTAATTGTCCCTTGTCCAGATACACCCCCAGTAAAGCCAGGGGTTATGGTAGCAGTTGCATCGTCACTTAGCTCAAGGTTTCCATTCTCAAACTTAATGCCTTCAGTACTCTCAGCCTCTATACCTGCGTCGTTCAAAATCTCAAGTGGATCCTGTTCAATCTCAGGTGATGGTTCCAACCTTTCCATACGAGGATGTAGTGGGGGATCCGAAGCCACACCAAAACACAAGAAAACAATTAGGATGAGCAAAGCCATACTACTAATTTTTCCCCAAAACTTGTACAATAGCTTACTCATCTTCCACCTCAACAAAGAAATAAGTGTAATCTATATGTCCAAAAGGATCTGAAACAATAGCCTTAATGCGATGATTTCCTGGTTCATTAGGGGATATGGTTATCTCACCAGATACTGTATCTATGGAAACATTATCAAATGATGATTCAACATTAAAAAACAAGATATCTTGATCAGGATCAGTAGCACTTAGTCGAAATCTCCTAGTCTCATGAATACTCATCCTAATATCTTGCACAGGCTGAATAATAGGGTCTAGGTTATCTCTTGTTATATTAAGATGAAGAATTGTTCTATCTTTATTTTTTTGATTGTCCTCTGCCACTATCATGATGGTATGTTCTCCAGCTTGCTCATTGGTGGGGGTAAATGATATGGCTCCTGTTGTTGGATTGATATCAAAAAGAGTGGTGTAATCTTTGAAAGTTACATTATTTCCTGTAGCCTCAACCACATGGTTAAATGCATAGCCTGGGAAGGCAGATAAACCTTCTACAGGATGTATTTTCACAGATTTATTCTGATATACATCATCCCAACCATAACGAGCACTATATGCATAAACAAGGTCAGGTTCGATAAAATAAAGGATAACATGTATGTCTTCTTCACCAATATATTCAATTTCGTATTTGAAATTGTGCTCTTCACTTAAGTCAGCAATAGTTCCAACAGGTATAAATCCAGGGTTTGCTTCTTGCACATCCATGATCTCACGAACAATATCATATCTTTCCTTGAAATTTTGATCAATCTTTGTTAGGGGAATAGAACTTTTCCAGACTGTTTTTGCGCTTTTTATCGTGATCGGATGCTGTAGCTCAATCATAATATCCTTTTGATTGAACTTTACTTTTGGACTAATCTCTCCAGTATTAATCTCTAATCCAGTATCTTCAATATTCTTGAACTGATTTAGGCATTCTGGAAGAAGCCTTTTTATTAAAACAGCTAATTCTAGTTCTATCACCTCAATTGGGGGCATAATACTCTTATTCTGATCCCAATAGTAAGGTATCTCAAAGGAAATAGAGCTATTATCAATTATCTCAACAGTAAAATAGCCACCTTGCCATGCTAGGAATTGAATTCCCTGTTTGCCTGTGTCATGGATGCACTGATGAATAAATTTTTTAACAACCACTGTATCTGTGTTTTCTGCTGGAGCTTCCTCTAAAGGAGATTTATTCGGGGCCATGATGAAGGACATGGTAATCAATACAACTACAATAAAGACTCCAAATACAGCTAATTGTGCCTTTTTATTCATCATCCTTAATCCACCCTTTTTTTAATTGCAATCTCTTGCCAGAAACCTTCAAAACTACAAAACCCTTGCCTTGAGGTGTCTCCACCTCTTTTATATCCACTCTAGAATTTCCATCTAATCCTAATTTTTTAATAATCTCAGAAGGAATATTCAGCTTCAGCTGATAAGTATTTTTTACTAATTTCCTTATCATATAATAAGTACTTATAAGTACTTATTTATAAATCTTTGCTTTTCCCCACCTAAATTAGCCCCAAAAAGTAGTAAACCCAAATCTATTCACTATATAGACAGCCCTTAAACTGCGTATTCTCATAAAAAGTATATGTGTTATAGTGAAATCCCTATCCTTAATCTAGAAACTCTTAGCAGTGATATCCCTAGATTCAACACTATTGAGCTCTCAACCCACATCCCTCCTGAACCATTGCCAAGGATTGTTGAGAGAAAGCTTGAAAGAACTAAGATTGATGCAGGGTATAGGCAAATCAATGCTGGATTACAACAAATGCATGATTTGGCAGATGACGCAAGAAAAAACCTGCAGCTCTACTCCTCTTTAGATGACAAAATCTACGCCATCGACCTAGGTCCTGCATACGAACATAGCGATCTCAAGTTAACAATTGAAAAAACTGAAAACATGATCTATTATGAACTGAGTGTTTCAAGTGTTACAGTAACTGGCTATTTGGCAGAGGGAAGATTTACCTGCGATGTCCCAAAAGTCAAAGATGGTCAACTACAAGAGGTCTCATCCAATGCCTTAGAAGTAAAACCCTTTGTTGATTCCAAAGAACATGAATCTGTATTCTACATGGTTCTCAATGGTCTCTTAGAGATAATGGATCAACCTTCTAAATATGAGCATAACAAAGGTGAAATACGAAAAGCATACACTGTGACATTTGAACCAAGCAGGAAAAAACCCCAAAAATTAGAACCAAAGAAAGATTATTATTTTGGTTTTTTCTGCGGTCCTGTCTGCACACCAGCTGAAACTAAGGAGGCCAACAAAAAATAGAATTTAATCCCCTAACAAATCATCCATAGCATCTGTTATCTCATCAACAGGGTCATTATAAGATTTCTTTTCAACCTTAACAACCTCGCTTTTATCAGAATAAACAATCTTCTTCTCTTTGTCATAATCAATAACCTCTATCTTCTTCTCGTCCTTTCCTGCATTTTCAAGTTCAAACATCTCTCCTTTGATTTTAGATGCAACCTCATCCACATCAGGTTTGTTCTCCAGTGGCTCGCCAACCATGTCAAAGCCGTCTTTTTCATATCTTGGAAGGATATGGATAGCTAGTTTTCCTTGTGGATTGTCATCTGATTTCCCAGATAATAAAATAATGTTTGATCCCTCTGCTTTCAATCCTTCATAAACAGCAGTTGCACACAATGAAGCTACAGAAAACATATGAAAAGCAATATCTCCCTCTAATTTTGTAATATCATGTTCCTCTTCTTGAGAATAAATCGCTAAATGCCCAATGGCCTGAGGTGTCTGGTGAACAACGCATAAAAACTTTTCATCCTCATAGATCACCTTAGCTCCAGATTTAATCCCTTCCAAATGTTTTCCAGTCTCAATCTTCCCTGTCTTCCACTTTGCAGGATTTCTTTGAAAATGGTTACCCATCATCTGAGGAATATTCTGAGACAACATAGCCACTGCTTCTTGCTCTTTCTTCTCATCAAGCCCCTGATTTTTTGAAAGTTCATACTTGTTAAAACCATCTCCTGTATCCCTTGGAAAAACATGCATGAGAAAATGAGGACTCCTCTGGCCTGCTACCCCTCCATTAGCAATAACAAGATTTACTCCCAGAGAGAGCATTGCCTTTTGTACAGCCCCTAAAAACTTTGGCATAATCGTAAACATGTGCTTAAACACCTCAGGAGGAAGCATTGGAAGAATAGGATAGTGTTCTTTAGGCACTAGCAGGGTATGCCCCTTAATAACAGGATTAATATCAAGAATTGCTTGTAAATCCTTATCCTCAAAAACCTTTTTAGATTCTATCTCTCCTTTGATAATCTTACAGAATGGACATTCTGCTTTTTGCTCATCTAATTGCTTCTGAACCTCTGGTGGTAAGTGTGACATTGGATAATGGTTTTCTTTCTAGTTTAAAAAGGTTTACAAAGTTTGACAACTATAACCACAAAACCCTTAGCTTTAAATAATACTCCCAATTTTCCCAATTATGACACTCTTAACCAGAAGAGCATTCCTCATCGGTGCAGCAACACTAGTCCTTGAAGCATATGCAGATGAAGAAATAGATCTAACAATTTATACCGCTCTTATAGACAATAAGATTTATCCTGTGAGCACTTTTC
>JASMFX010000007.1 GCA_030751555.1 Candidatus Woesearchaeota archaeon
GTCTCAATCTATCTGGAGGAGGCCGCTGTCGAGAAGGTTTTATTATCCAGCTGTTTTTACATTAATGGTAGCGGTTGGAGTCCATTCTTATGTTCAAGGGAGATCAGTTAGCGTATCCATGATTGATCACTATAATGTTCAATTGTCCCAGGTGCAGGAGAGATTGAATAACTTGGACTATGCTGTTGATGAGAGGGATGCACTTCGTAAGAAGTATCGAGATTCTCAGCAGAAGGTAAGGAATCTGAAAATTGCTTTTGAGGTATTAGGGGGAAAAGTTCATGAAGTCGTAGATGAGGCAATTGATAATCAAATAGTTCCCCTGCATAGGGAGAATCGAGAGTTAAAGCAGAGCAATATAGAGCTTATGTTCGAAAATACTTGGCTTACTTTAAAAAATATTTACCTAGATCTCCAGAATCACTATCTTCGTAGTAATGGCCAGAAAGAACATGACAAAATCTAGGTTGGTTATATCTAATTCTGATGCTTTTTTCTGAACACATTTTCACATAATTTTTCCTATCTCCCCGTACATGGGTAAGGGGAGACAGGAAAAATAAGGCTGTTATGAGTGTGTGCGAAAAATTCGTCAAAGTTCAAAAACTATTTAAACAAAGGTAGCCTTGCCAATAACATGAAAGAAATCGAAGTAAAAGCAAAACTACCAGATGCAACTGAGGTTATCAATCAACTCACAGCATTGGGTTGTGTTTTCTCTGATCCTATTATCCAAAAAGACACGATCTTTGTTCCAAAGCCAATGGGGTTGCCAGTTCCTATGGGGACAAATGTCCTTCGTATTCGAGATAACAATGGGGAGATCCAATTCAATCTCAAGCAGCCTCAAAAAAATGAATTCGACTGCATTGAGAGTGAGGTAGTTGTTAGTGATGCAGGGGATATTAGGAAGATAATAGAAGCTCTGGATTTTCATGAAGTTGTGAAGTTTACTAAAACAAGAAGAAAATGCAAACATAAAGAGTATGAGATCTGTGTTGATGATGTTGTTGGGCTTGGAGGCTTTATTGAAGTTGAAAAGCTTGTTTCAGACGATGAAGATAGTATTAAGGTTCAGGATGAATTATTTGAGTTCTTAAAGCAATTTGATATCAAAAAAGAAGACAGAGTTTTCAAGGGTTATGATAGGATGGTTTATAACCTGAAAAACAAAGAATAATCTGTATTTCGTAGAAGCTAGGGTCAAAATTCCAAAGTTTTAAAAAGAAATCTAAAATTTTAAGTTAAATGGCATTTAAGACTGATGAGGAAAGGCTAAGAAGCACTATTTGGATGAAGACTCAAAAGGCTGGGACTACTGTAAACCTTGCAACTGTAAGGGGTGTAATTGATATTGTAGATGAAGTTGAGGATGTTGCTTTAGATGATTTAAGCCAATTAGGGGATGATGAATTTACTTTTGTTGATGTGGTGACAACTGCAAATCCTTTTGCATTGATTGAGTATTTTGAGGGATTAAATTTTCCTGTACATTATCTAAATAGGGATCTTTGGATACCTGGGGGAGTATTTGATCCTAATTCTGAGGTATTGGTTAACGAGGATAAGTTAATTGAAGCTTTGGAATTATTACGAGTAGAAAAAAATGGGGATGATGATCCTACTGATGGAAATGGAGATGATCGTCCTGAATATGTGCGAATGATTGATGGAGTTCCTCCTCTTGATGTTTTTAGGATCCATCAACCCAGGCGTATGGTTCATATTCCCTCTAGATTTACAACTCATGAAGGTGTATATATCGATGTATTACCAAATTCTCAAGACCAGGCAAAGTTATTATTAAGTCAAGTTGAGGAGACTGTAAGATATGCTCGGGATCACTTACCTAAAGGGAAGAAGGCTCCAAATGATGAACAAAAAAAGGCAATAAATACATTAAGAACCCTTCATAACCAGAATTTTCCTCCCAATGCTCTAGCAAGATTTTATATTGATGCTTATAGGAATTTAGAATTCATTGATGGACTGGTTGGGTTTCTTCGTAGTACCTCACAGGATGTTATGGTATTAAATCAATCTTATCAAAGAGCTGCTTGTAAATTTTCTTATGAAGCATCTCCTGGTAGGGAATGTGTTCAATTCAAGGGAGAAACTGCTATACCTGTCTACGCACAGAATGGTCAGGATCAATCTAGAAGACGACACTTTGATTAATTTTTCCTAACAACACACTTATCTCCAACTTTAATTCCATACTTTTCAGAAAAATTACCCATATTCAAGGCAGCTTCTATTCTGCCATAATCATCCTTCATAATTAATTGCTTTCCCTGTTCAACCTCTCCAAAGGTTATGACAAAAGGCAGTTCAATTGTTTTCTCATTGAATTCTAATACCATGGTCTGGTTTTTTTCAACATTAAACTGATCCCATACTTTGTGGAGAATGTTCAGGTGGATAGATCCAAATTTATTAGCGTGGATTACCTCTGCTGAAATACTATCGCCATCAACAACAGCTTCTTCATAAGGAGCTTTTACTAACTCCTCAAAACGCAACTCTTTTCCAAACTCATTAATCTTGACACCTACTGAAAGATGGGCAGCTGCAGGTGTGAAAACGTCTCGTCCATGAAAGATTGGTGATACTGGCTGTCTCATGTATTTAGGATTAGTTATCTCAACTACTTTTTCACAGCCTCCAAGGACTCTTGTAGCAGGTATTAGTACTCCATTATCAGGTCCGACGAGAAAATCTCCTCTTTTTGTCTGGATGATGATTCCCTTTCTTTTTGTCCCAACTCCAGGATCCACGACACAGATATGAAATCCTATTGGTAGGTTTTGCGTTGCTTCTAAACTCCTAGCTCCTGTACAGATATCAAAGTCAGGAATGCCATGCATTAGATCTATCACATTTGCTTCTGGATTAATTTCTAAAGCTGCTCCATGCATGTTTCCAATTCCCTGGGTTTGCAGCCCAAAATCAGAAGTTAATGAGATAAATGCTCTTTTCATACTGGGATGGAATTTTATAACCTATATAAATGTATCGAATTCCGTACTATAATTCCGTAACCTTTTAAAATGGGAAGTGTTTTCCGTGTGCCACAAGACGTGTGGGGTCATAGACAAGCAAACAGATACTAGGGTTCTGTGTTCTTGGGGGTGTGAGATGAAAAAGAAGATACTCATTGTTGAAGATGAACCGAATATATCTAAGTTAGTCAGCTATATTCTTGAAACTCATGGTTTTGAAGTTTTGCAAGCTTTTATTGGGGTGGAAGGAATTGAGATGGCTAAAAGAGAGAAACCAGATTTGATTGTTCTGGATGTTATGATGCCAAAGATGGATGGTTTTGAGGTTGCTCAGAATTTAAAAAATGAACAGATAACTAAAGATATCCCAATCATTATGCTTAGCAGTGCAGCACAATTTAAGGACAAGGTGAAGGGTCTTGAATCAGGCGCTATGGATTATATAACTAAGCCATTTGACAAAGATGAGCTTATTGAAAAGATAAATGAATATCTCAAATGAAGATCCAACAGATAAAAATCTAAAAATTCTCATCAAGATAGCTCGTTGCATAAATTCAACATTAGATATAGATACTATCTTGAAATATCTTGTAGATACAGTCATTAAGGAATTAGGTTATGATGTCTGTTCTATCCTGCTTAAAGAAGGAGATATTCTTGTGAATAAAACAGGGTATGGACTTACTCAGCAAGAACTGAGCAAGATTCGTATTAAATTTGGAGAGGGTGTCACAGGCATGGTGGCCCAGATGGGAAAACCTGAGATTATTAATGATGTTAGCAAAGATGAGCGATATGTTGAATTTTCTAACAAGCTAAGATGTCAGAGTGAGATGGCTGTTCCGATCATTGTTGATCAAGAGCTTATAGGAGTCTTTAACATAGAAGATCGAAGAAAGAATGCATTTGGCATCAAGGATTTAGAGATCATAACCGCTGTGGCTAATGAAGCTGCGGTTGCCATACGAAATGCTAAAACAAAAGAGTCACTGGATATTTTTAACAAGCGTTTGCTTCGATTGTATGAGACAGGAAAGCATATAACCTCTTCATTAAATGTAAAAGCTATTCTTCAAAGGATTGTGGATACTGTTGCAGATACTCTTAACTGTCACATGGTTTCTTTTATGATGCTGAAGCATGATCATCTCTATATTGGAGAAACCTATGGATTTGATGCTAAGTATTACACGGATTTAAAGATCCCTCTAGGTAAGGGCATTACCGGAACTGTTGCGCAGACTGGAATCCCTGAGGTTGTAGGAGATGTTACTAAGGATACAAGATACATTCCTTATAAAAGGGGAAAGGATTCTAGTGCCTACACCCCTATTAAGTCAGAGATTTGCGTCCCTATTGTCTATAAGGGAAGAACAATGGGGGCAATAAATGCTGAGAGTGAGCATCTAAACCATTTTACTCATGAGGATCTAAAATTTTTGTCTGCTCTTGGTGATCAGGCTGGAAGTGCTATTGAAAATGCTCGTTACTATGAAAGGATCAAGAATTTTAACAAAGAACTCAAGCATAAGATTGATGAAGCAACGATCAAGCTAAAGAATACTAATGTAGAGTTAGAAAGACTGAATCGAATAAAATCAGATTTTGTATCTACTGTGAGTCATGAGCTAAGGACGCCTATGACAAGCATTGTTGGTTATATCTCCATAATGGCAGATGAAGAGGTTGGCAAGCTCACTGACCAGCAGAAAGAGTTTATGCACATTGTTATGGATGAAAGCCAGCGCCTTACAAGGTTGATTAGTGATTTGCTTGATATCTCTAAAATTGAATCAGGAAAAATGAAAATAGATTTAGAATCAGTGGATCTGACTGAGTTTGTTAATAAGTTTAAGGTCAAGGCTATTGATATGGCAGAGGAAAGCAAAATACACCTCCATATTAATCATCCTTCAGAACCCATTATGATTCATGGCAATGCTGACAGAATTGACCAGATCTTTACTAATCTGTTAAGTAACGCAGTAAAGTTTTCTGAATCCTATAAGAATGTTATTGTGGATATCCAGCATAAGGGAGATTCTGTGCAGGTTGATGTCAAGGATGAAGGGCAAGGTATTCCAAAAGATCAGCTAGATATGATATTTGAGAGGTTCCACCAAGTAGATAGTAATATGAATCGAAGTGTGGGAGGAACTGGATTGGGATTAGCTATAACAAGGCATCTTGTAGAGGCACATGGTGGTAAAATCTCAGTTAGTTCTGAGGAAGGTAAGGGAAGCACTTTTAGTTTTACTTTTT
>JASMFX010000008.1 GCA_030751555.1 Candidatus Woesearchaeota archaeon
GTTTTGGGATTTGGAGTTAGGGTTGTTTTTCCAGAGATTGTCTGAAAAGGATCCTGAAACTGGAGAAATTAAGCATCCTGGCAGTATTGATTATAAGAACTATTTGGTTAAAATGGATGGGATTAAGGCAAATTATGATAGGAATTATGGTTATGGTTTTTTTGTTATAAAACCAAAGGATTCTGGTCTTGTAGATGCAGATAAGTATGATCGTGTTGGGTTGTATGACGCAAAGTTCTCGTTTCAGGGAGGTTATTATGATGATTCAGGTAATTTCATAACTCCAGATATTGAGAAATATTCACTCACCAAGATTAAGGATTTGATCCATGCTGATTTTCAATTAGGACTCAAGGCTTTTGAAGGTGTTACTTTCTTATCTAAGCTATCTGAGAAGTTTGGTAAACCTACTGGTAAGCGACAGGATACTAAAAAAGCATATGTGCTTGCTTGCTTGGATTATCCAACTACCTATAAGGATGGGATTGTTATTCCATTCTATCTCTTAGTTAGGAAAAAAGACAAGATTGATAAGGCTTCTGTTGATTGTGCAATACTTTTAGGTAAAAAGGAGCCTGATTTTCTTGATCCTCCATTTTCTCTTGTTTGCAATGAGATGGGAGGGAGTTGCATAGAATTGGGTAAAGAAGGGGAGAAGGGTTGTAGTAATAAAGAACAGGTTTCTTTCTGCGGTGATTCTAATAATCCTAATAGGGTTTGTTGTATGACTTCTTAAACTTAACATAAAGTTTATAAACTCAAACTAGGGATAAGAAGGTATGAATAAGAAAGCTGCTATTGAGATGGATAAGATGATTGGGCTAGCTATTCTTGCTATTTTTGTGGTTGTTTTTTTATTTATTATGGGTGGAGGGTTTAAAAGGGGATCAAAAAGTATTGGTGTAGGTGCAACCTGTGGAGAATTGAATGGAGAATGTTCTGCTACTGGAAAATGTCCTCCTGAAACTTGTAGTAAATCTGGTGGATGCGGTAAATTAATATTTCCTAAAGTTACTAAGGGTTGTGGAGATGGAGATGGAGAATCAAAAAGATGTTGCGTTGGACTAGGGTAAAAAAAGGAATGGCGATGAATTATATTGTGAAGATTGCAATACTTCTTGTGCTTTTCTTGGTTATTGTTTTTATGATTGGACAAAAATTTAAGCTTTTTGGGACAAGCCAACAGTGTAAGAGCAGGGGAGGGAATTGCAATCCTACTTGCAAAGACACTGAAATAAAGCTCTTTACTGAAGATTGTCCTAATGCTGCTCTAGGAAAAAAGAATAATGGGCCATGTTGCTTGCCTAAATCAGAGGTGGGATTTTGAACAAAAAAGGGCAGATGGCCAATCAGATCAAGAACTTTATTTTCATTGCAATTCTTATTATGTTCGGATTGGGGCTCGCTAACCACTTTTGGGGCGGAACTGGACAGGATGTTAAAAAATGTACAGGGGGAGAGTGCGTTCCTAAGGTTGATTGTGAGGAAAACTCTATTATTGAAAATCAAGTGTGCAAGTTAGTTGGCGGCAAAGATTCTAGTGAAGAACCTCTTGTATGTTGCCATCAAAAAAAGGCTCAGGTGCCATTCTATGCAAATGAGAATGTATAAAAAGGGAAATGTCATTATGAATGAAATCCCTGATTGGGTTTTTGTTCTGATTGCTATTGTAGTTATAGGTGGTGTTATTTTTGGAACGACGATAGGTGAATTTAAGGGATTTCTTACCAAGAGGACAGCAGATTTCAAATCAGTAGAGTGCGAGATTCAATTAAGTCCATACAGTACAGATAATACTTTTGGTAATGATGATGGAGATAGTAGGGCTATTAACTGTGACATATGTCTTGGCAAAAAAGGAGAATGTAGTATAGGTGTTAGCTCTTGCGGTGGTGTTGATGCTGATCACGATCGTATACCTGATGGGTGTGACAATAGTGATAAGCACGATAAATCTCTTAATTGTCCGTTCCAGTTAATAAAGAATGGCAAGTTTCAGTTACAATGTTGTACTTATAATTTATGGAAGGAAATTCCATATACGCCTGGTAAAGAGTTTGAAAAAAACAATTACTATCCTGGCTATTGGTGTTTAGATAAAGGTCAATATCAGGGGGGCTTCAAACTCCTTGATGGCAAAAACAAAGTTACTAGTATAGCATATCTAACTCTTCCATTGGGTCAATTAATTGAATCCAATGATTATCTTTCGAAATCAAGTACGAAAAAGTCTTATTGGGAAGACTTATCAAAACGAGGATGAAATTCTTTACAGGTAGATCAAAAAAGGGGGAGGCTGTAGATCCTTCATTTAAGTTTTTAATAGGGGCCATTATGGTGACTATTATATTTTGGCCTACTATTGGGTTTGCTGGGAAGGCTACTGGTTTGCTTACTGATCAAAAGCATGATGTTGCGCAGCAGAATCTAGATAATCTTGCATTTGCGATTGAGAATTTGGTAGAGGGTAATAATGATTTCAGTACTGATACCATTCTGTTTAAACTGCCTAAACAGAAGTATCTTCTTGCAGGTTTTGATTACAAAAATAATAGATTAGATTTTAATAATGAGGATGATTCAGATACCTTTACCTTAAAAAAACCAAGTTCGTGTCATGGAGAGGCGTGTCTCTGTCTTTACAAATATGATGGTGTGGATTCCCAACTCGTAAGGAAATGTATACCTTATGATAAAAATATTATTTTTTCTGCTAAGCATGGTGTGGATGGCAGTGATGATGATAAGGTGGTGCATTATAATATTGGAGGAAAGAGTTTTATGGTGGGGGATTTACATAGAAGGACTAAGGAAGCAGGTTTACCTTCAGTTGAATATGAAACTCTGGCTTTATGGGGGTATGATGACTCGCTAAGTTTCTATGTAGAAAAGATAAACTTGATTGAAGGGAAGATTTCAATCTATGTTGGATTGCTTCCTCAGGATGAACAAAGAAAATTTAGTTTTCAGGAAAGATTTGATCCATTTGTGAAGGAGAAATACTTTGATGCATTAGGGGATAATAATAACTACATTGAAACTAATTATGGTCACCTTTTTTCTGATCCAGAACAAACTATACGTGGTTGGAAGGAAAAGGGCTACTCAGAGGAGACTGGATTAAATGATTTAGAGAAAACGTTTGATTTAGCATTACCTCAACTTGGCTTTTTGCAGAGGAGTCCTGATGCGCAGTCCAGAGCACTTCAAGATGAGTTAGAGGACTCTCTTATTAAGTATCTCAGGGTGCTTATTACTTTAGACAAGGCCAAGGAGAACCCACGGTATAAGGATGGGATTAAAAAATACTATGCACAGTTTAGAAAATATTTTCCTAACAAAGGTATTCCTGTTGATACTGCAAATGAGATAATCTCTGGTCATTATTTAGACAAGGCTGATGAGGATGCATTGCTGAAAGGCAATCAAGGGCTTGTGCAGCAGAGAAAAGAGGAGGGAACTTTAGGGATTGCTGTTGGGTTGATTGGCACGAATAACAAGGGTGCTGTACAACAATTAAGTGGGATAGTAGATGATGATCAAAATGATCAGATCACTCGAGGGAAAGCGTTGCTCTATCTTCTTCAAGTAGAGGAAGATGCACTGTTGAGTGGCAATGACTTAGACATTGCTAATTTACCAGC
Source organism: Candidatus Woesearchaeota archaeon (assembly GCA_030751555.1). The sequence continues at coordinate 3,645 of JASMFX010000008.1, forward strand.
TGCTTTTTCATCTAGTGTCGTGGAATTAGGTTCAGATAAATTCAAGGATCTTACTACTCAAGATGGATTTTCTTATGGGAACATTGCTCAATTTTATCAGGCAGAGATTGATTATGTTAAAGGATTTGGTGGGAAAATTGATGGTAAAGATGTTGTCGGTGAGGAAATTCTGGAAGAGGGGGATTTGGATAATGTTAAGAATGCGCTTAGTAGTTTTCAAGATGCTCATAAACATTTCAAACAGATGGATCAGAGTACATTGCCCTTGGAATTCAGGGGTAAGGTTGATTCGTATGTGACAGAATTTGGAGCTCTTATCGATAAGACCAGGTATAGGACTGGTGTTCTGTTCTATCTTCAAGCCATTAAGAGGTTTATTCCCTCTGCAACTGAGGAAACTACTTTGCAAGAGATAAAAAATGTTCTTGGTACTAAGACTACTGAGGAGGATAAGTTGGAGATGGGAATGGCAACTGTTGACCTTGAAAGAGCCATGACTAATTTCCGTATTGTTGCGCAATCTGAAGAAGAATTTGTTAAAGATCCTGTGATATATCTTGATGAACTTATTGTTATGAAGCTTAATATTGAGTTTTTTATGGATTTACTTCCGATAGAAGTTTCTTAGTGTTTGCTGAAATACTATGTTGAAAGGCAATCTGTTTTTAGTGGAAAGCCACCCATTGTGCTACCTTGTATCGAGGGCCCACCCCAACCCATGATCAATTAATTGCCCAATGTATGAAGTCTTATTTGGTAGAGCCTCCCCCTTGTAGCAGCAGAGGCTTAAAAAGCAAAACCAATATAAATGTCGCTATTAAAATAGATTTGATGAAAAAAAGGGGTTTTGGTAGTTTTGGTAAGAAGGGTGATGAGGAAGTACTCAATCTTTTAGTAAGTCTTATTCTTCTTGTTATGATTACCTTTACCTATATGCTATATCTTAATAGTATAAAGGATCAAACTGGCTTTAGGCAGGGTTGGCTTGGTGAGGATCAAAAGCTACTTGTGGCTGCGATAAGCGCTGGGCCAGGGATTGTTGAAAACTTTGTTTATTCTAAAGAGGGTTTTGACATCAAAGTCTATAAATATATTTTTTCAGGCCAAAATAAGCTTCTCATTGTTAAACCCAAAATCGGAGATGATTCTAAAGAGGCAACTACATCTATAACCTATATTGACAAGGCTTCTCAGCCTGCAAGCGGTGTCAACGCTTATGCATCTGCAATGCTCATTAAAGAGACGAAAGAGGTAATAACTATATCCGAGGGTAAGCCATGAACATCCAAAATATGGAAGTAATTATTTTAATTCTTCTCCTTGGTGGAGGAAGTTTTTATATGTACACTATTTTTCAGCATGAAGAGGAGTTTGTTCCTGAACCTCAGGTAGCATTGGAAGAAGAGGAGAGAATAGATTTGTATACTTGCCAGGGGGTTGATACCTCAGATCCAGAGTGGAAAGATAAAACCATTCTTCTTGATCCTGGGCATATGCTTTTTGATGGAGATGAGGGGTTTAGCAATGCATCAAATGGTTTTTCTGAATCAACTATGGTTAGGGAGATAGCTCAGTCTCTCTCCTTTTCAGGTAG
>JASMFX010000009.1 GCA_030751555.1 Candidatus Woesearchaeota archaeon
ATCAATAAAACTAACCAACTCCCCTGGAATATCTACTGTTCTACCTAATAAAACCATATCTGCCGCTATTGCAAATAATTCAGCAGCATAACATTTAAGATTATATTCATCTTTTCCATCTTTCTTCCTTGGCTTATACCATGAAATGAATTTGCGTTCTACAAAAATTGTCTGTTTAATCAATTCTACCCAGGCATTTCTCATATTTACAGAAATCCCCCCTGCATAATAGATATCATGAAGCATTTCATGAACTAATATCCTTCCGTAACACTCATGCTCCTCCCAATATTTACCAACCTTCATAAGATCCTTATTAGGATTCAATTGAATAAATCGAAATCTTTTAGGTAAATAAGACAATTGACCTTTAATAACTGGATCAAGATAATGGACATTTGAATATATTCCTGCTAAATTAGAATTGATATTAAAAATATATCTTAATCCTGACTTAAAATAGTTTGGATTCAAACCCAATCTTTTAAAGTCTTGAAGTGTTTGTTCTCTCACTTCTTTGATCTCACTACCTGCAAGATGCTCTATCTGTTCAACAAACTCCTTGATCATCTCTTGATCCCCTTTACCAATTCTTCCCCTACGTCGCAATGTTATTAATTCCTCATGAAATGATTTAATAATAGGAACTAATTGGTTAAACGTTGCAGGATCATCAAGATACTTTTCATGAAGTTTTACAACATCAACAAGAATATCCTCATCCAATCTATCCAACTCAATTATCTCTTTCAAATCAAAAAACTGTTTATTCTTTCTTACATATCCTACTAAACTATCTATGTGTCTATGTAACAGCTCTCTAAAATCTTTGTGAAACAAACCCATCATTCAGTTGCACATATGTAGATTAATAAACATTTCTAAAAAAAAGGATAATAAAGGAAAAAGAATAAAAAAGCTTATAAACAACCATAAAACAATAACAAATAGGTGATATACAATGGCAAAGAAAGAAGAAGCACAATCCCCAGAAGAACAAATTGGTTTTCATAAAGGAGCTCTAGCAACATTAGCTAAAGAACGTGAAGAGATGGGAAGAATTCTCCAAATAGTTGAGCAATTAATGCAGATGCATATTAAAGCTTTGAAAGATTTAGGAATAGATCTGGAAAAAGCAGCTAAGGATGCACAAAAATCAGGTGCAGCAGCACCAGTAGCTTCAGCAGCTGGAAAACCAAAAAAGCCCATTGAAGACTTGTTGAAGTAGGTTTTCTGAATCAATAGGTTTAAATAAATAACAACCCCTTAACAAGATATGATAATACTTGGAAAACTCCTCCATCTTTTTAAGAAGCAAAAGCCTCATGAGGATTTATTAGAGTCATATGATCAACTTCATGAATTAGCAGATTTTCTAGATAAAGAATTATCATCTATGAGAGAGTTACATGAAGATATTGTAGCCAAAAAAATAAGAAGGAAGAAAGGATCAGAGCCAACAGGCAAGCTCACATTAGAAAAAACCTTATTTATTAAGGAGATCCTCACTACAAGATTAAGAGAGGTTGCCAGGGTTAGTGAAAAAAGATTTTTAACATCATCAAAGACTGTCCGGAAAAAAACAGCAGTAAGCCCAATCGAGGAAGATGAATTAAAAAGAAACATTGAATTTCTTGAGAATTTGAGAACTCATATAGAACATTATAAAGGAAAAAAGGCGAATAATGACCAAGAAAGGCTAGATCATTTGGAAGAAGTCATGGCCAGTATCAACAAAGATTGTCATACCCTACATGATGTTTTGATGCGTGAAACTGAATTAGTAAAAGAAGTTAAAGAGCGTGAGATCAGCCCCCTGCTAAAAGACATCTATTACAAATCAGAACCTGTTAAAGGAACAAGTGCCAGAGTTTTTAGGATTACAAGAGCCAAGCTTTCAAGATTACAAGATGAGGCAGCTAGGATAAATTCCTGCCAAGACAAAAGAAACAAAATCATATGGCGTAGATGGTGGAGAAGGAGACAAGTGCCAGAGTTGGATGTTGGAACACCAATTAAAGATCCTCATGTAGACGTGACTATAAAGTTGTTTGGAGATTCAAAGAAGAGCATCCATCTTGTCATGGTAGCTTAGATTTTACCGAGATACCCTTGAATTTTTGTCTCACCTATGCTTTTGATATATCTTCCTCTTCCAAGATGTTCAACAATCTTATCAAAACCATTAAAACAAGTAGGGTGCTCTGTTCGCAGTGATGCATTAGAAATACCTTTTGGAATATAAACCATATCACGTAGAGTTTCTACTTCTTCTACAGAAACTTTATGATCGCCTCTTCGCCCTACCCTTCCAGTACCATGAGGCAGAGAATCATGAGGAGGCATTTGATCAGGATCTACAGTATATGCCCAGATATGAGCTCCTAGATGAGCAGGTAAAAAATGAGTTTTCTTTGGCTGAACCTTAACAGCTCCTTTACGATAGATAGTTTTACCATTAGTTTCCACAGAATTATGAGTCCAGTTTCCTAATGGTGAATAATTTACTCCAAGTCTATGAGCCAATTTACCACCAAGTTCGGTTCTAAATTCCTCTGCTTGTCTCTGTCGTGTTTGAGCCTGTCTAAAATCCACAGGAACAGTAGTGTCACCTTGCTTTCCATCAGTATGAAGAAATAGAATATTATGATCCTCTTCAGATCCAACAATTCTGCCACCATTCATAATTGGACCACAAAGATCTACAAAATGATTGCCTCTTCCAAGAATACTCTGTCCTTTTAAATGCTCATACATTATGTCTGTAGCATCTCTAACATCAACAGGATCAATTGCAAAAGCAGCCATCCCACAACCAACATCATCTCCTAAAATCTCTGGAACATATCCCCATCCAGAATCAAAAACCCAGACAGTAGAATTAGGTATATCCCTGGTTGAAGGTTTTTTAAACTCTCCATCTGGAAATCTTACTACTTCTTTTAAGCCTGCAAAGTCAGGAGGATCATAATGTGTTTCTGCCCCGATATTGATTAGTTTAGCCATTTTAGTTAAATACAAAAAGAGATTTTGAAACAAAAATACTGTTTTTACCCCTCATTATCATAACCAAACAGTAATGACAATTATTTATAAATCTTTTCATACATAACTATAAAAAAGTAGTAACAATAACCACTAGTATACAAATTGCTATACTAACTTAACCTAAATCAAGAAGAAATGTGGATTCTCCTTACTTTTCCAACATAATTCAGAACCTTGCCATCAACCACTTTTCCACATCCTAGATAGTCATCACCATGCTTAATCAGCACAAAACCCTTCTCAGAGCCATCATAGGGAATATCCAGCCCAGACATCCATCCAGTAGGATCATCCACCTCAACAACCCCTTTTAGAGCCTCAGAACCAATAAGCTGACTTCCCTCAATACTAAGCCGCAATTCATCATTCCGGAGCTCTCCAAAATACATTCCAACAGAACTTACATTTAATTTCTTCATATCAATCTCAAAAACCTCTTTATTGGCAATGTAAATTTTCTCTTTCTCTGATAATAGAAACGCATACTCCAACTTTTTGGAAAAACCGAATTGACTTTTAAGAAGTGAGTAGATCGGTTTTTGTTCCCTTGTGTTTAGTATTGTTAATTTCACTTTAATAACCTTAAAATTAATTATACCCCCCAGACAGGATTCTTTTTCCGCATAATCAAAGCAATCTCCTTCAAAATATCCTTCTCCTCGTTGTTAAGATATTGCTTCAACTCTTTTAATTGCTTAAAGTCCTCTTCTGGAATAAAGGAATACAAAATATCTCCTTCCTTAATCTGCCTTCCAACAGTAACTCCCTGCAAAGAGATAGCAACTTGCTTACCCCTCTCAGCTTTTTCAATATTTTCTTGATCTAGCTGTATCCCCTTCAGTTGAGCCAGCTCAACCCCCTCCTTTTTCATCAAAGAGATCTCATTTCTCAGAGTTCCTGCTTCCACATTAACCCCTACAACAGCAGGATTGCTCTGTCTAAATATGTAACCTTTCATAATCTCTACCTTACAGGGTCTTATCAAGCTTCCTAAATTATCCTGCTCCAAACTCTTTCGCTTGGTACCCTGCCATTTTTCGAAATCATCGATAATTTGATAGATCACATTATGAGTAATAATTTTCACGTTAGAACTTTTAGCATCAGCCACTACATTAAAACCAAGAACCGCAGCCTGCAAAGGCTCAGACTCAAGATTTGCCTCAGCTTCAGCAATATCCTTTTTTGTAATATTGCCAACACTAGCCTTTTTGATAGTGATATTTTTTTCCTTGAGCAAATAAATCAAAGCTTCTAAACTTCCCAAAGAATCTGCCTTGATAACAACTCCTTTCCCATCAGATTCAATAACAACCTCATCCACCTCAGACTGGATCTCTTTTTTCACTTTGTCTAAAGATTCCTTTTTAACAGATCGAAACGGCATCCCACTAATAGCTGAGTCAATGCCATTAGCACTTATCCTAACACCTGTAGCAGCAGTCACTTTCTTTACTGAGTTGAACTTTGCCTTAGTATCTCGCATCTCTGCCAGATCCGCAGGTTCAAACAATGCCTTGACTTTTGTTACTATCGGCTTATCGATCCCACCAATAACAATAGTATCGCCAACCTGTAAACTTCCATCATACATAATAACATCCAAAGCCTTGCCAATCCCTTTAACATCCTTTACCTCAAATAAAGATCCCTTGGCAGCGCCTTTTAAGTTACATCTCAGGCCTTTTTCCAAAAACTTTTGTGCTAATCCACTAATAACCATCAATAATTCTGAGATTCCATCGCCAGTTAATGCTGAAACAGGAACTAAGGATATCTGCTTTGTAAAATCATGGACACGGTCAAACCGCTCAGCCTCAAAACCAAGCTTAGACAATTCCCCTACTAGCCCATACATCTTCTCATCTAGTGCTGTTACAACACGTTCGCTCTGTTTAGACACAACCGTTAGCAAAGGTCCCTCTGCACTATTCCAACCATTAATAAGATCAATTTTATTTGCTGCAATAATAAAAGGAGTCTTGCTTGCCTTAAGAAGCTCAATAGCTTCCAAACTTTGCGGTTTAAAACCATCATTAATATCAACAACGACAACTGCAATATCAGCCAAATTCCCACCACGTTTTCGCAGATGTGCAAATGCCTCATGTCCAGGTGTATCAATAAACAATAATCCAGGAATAGTAAACTCCATGTTAAGCGATTTAAGTAACTCTCCACAGACCTTCTCTATTATTTCCAAAGGGATAATCGAAGCACCGATTGCCTGAGTAATAGATCCTGCTTCAGAGTTCACGATAGCAGTCCCTCTAATCTTATCTAAAATACTCGATTTTCCATGATCAACATGACCAAGTGTAGCACAGATTAAACTTCTTTTGGAACTCATTTTTACCAATATCAAGAGGTTATGGAGGGTTTAAAAAGGTTACTCCAAAAGTCAGGAGAATTTTCATAATACCAAATGGGGGAGGCACTACAAAAAAAACAGCAAACATAAATAACAAAAAACACATCTTGGGAAGGGGATGGGCACTCGATACAAGGTAGTATGTTGGGGGGCTATAACCCACCAAAGGAGGCAGTGGAATGGGTGATATAACCCATTATCACCACTCAATCGTAGCACAAAAACAGAAAGATTTATAAAAGGTCTGGGATTCAGTTCATTAAAGAGAGAGGTGATATGATTGGGGTTGTATGACGAAAAGAATTTTACTCATATTTGTATGTCTATTACTTATTTCACCGGTCCTAGCTGAGAAACAGCAAGAACCAGATTTCTACAATAAAGGAGCTACAAGAACACTCAATCCTACTACAAAAACAACTCTTTTACAATCTTTATTTTCTCCACAATCAACAACACAACAGGTATTAGCAGCACAAAACCTCGATAGAGATGATTTAACACTCACAAAAATACAATCAATTGACCCATTATATAAATATCAACCCAAAGGCATTACTCACACATCCTACAAGCAGATCTATCAAGATATTCCAGTCTTTAATTCCTATGTAGGCTACACAGAGATTAATGGAAAACCTACTCTGCTTAAAACAAAATATTATGATGACATAGAGATCTCCACATCTCCAGAGGTATCTCAAGAGCTTGCAATTGCAACTGCTCAGGATTATGCTACAACAACATCAACCCCTTCATCTCAATTAATTATCTACCCAACATCTGAAAATAACTACAAACTAGCCTACAAAGTAGACTTTCCTACAGAACAATCAGGTGAAGAGTA
>JASMFX010000010.1 GCA_030751555.1 Candidatus Woesearchaeota archaeon
AGCCTGATATCAAGCTGCGAGTTCCTAATGTTGAAAAGGCTAAAAAACTATTAGCTTATAATCCTAAGGTTGGACTTGATGAGGGAATAAAGCGAGTTATACAATGGTATCAAAAAGAATCCTCGTAGTTGGCGGAAGTAGCTTTATTGGGAAAAATTTACTAGAGCAGATGCCTCAAGATTGGAAGATTGTGGCTACTTATTGTAAGAATAAGAATTTTGAAAATTTCTGCAAAAAATTTTCACATATAGAAGCTGTTCAATTTGATGTGACTGATGAGAATGGGGGGGTTCCTACTGGTTCATTTGATACCGTGGTTTACATTGCAGCGAATTCAGATCCTCGAAAGAGTTTGGAAGACCCTGTAAATGATCTAGCTGTAAATGCTGGAGGGGTTGCAAGGGTTCTTCAAGAGGTAAAATGCAAAAAGTTTATTTATTTTAGCTCTGGTGCGGTTTATCTTAAGGAAGACATTCCTTACACTATCTCTAAGAAGGCTGGCGAGGCATATGCACAATGGTATGCAAAAGAGAATGGTATTCAGTATGTTATCGTTCGGCTCTTTGAGGCATTTGGACCCTACAGTCCAGAAAGGAAGATTTTTCGGAAGCTATGCGAGGCAGTTGACCGAGGGGAGACTACCTTTACCATTTATGGAGATGGTAAGAATCTAGTCGATCCCATGTATGTCGAGGATACTGCTAAAGGGATCCTCTCTATTATTAATTCTTCAAAGGGCAATGTTATTGTTGATCTTTGTACTGGGAAACCCATGAGCATAACAGAGGTTGCTAAGGCCATAGCAAAGATTTATAAAGTTGATTTGCAGCTTAGCTATGAGGGGGAGGCAGTTGAGCAAGTATTTTTTAAAGGAAATCCTGCAGGAATGAAAAAATATTTTGATTTTTCACCAAGTATTAGTTTTGAGGAAGGGATTAAAAAATGGCAAAAAAGAAAACTGGAGTAAAAAAGATAAGAATCGGTGTTGCTGGTTGTGGCAGGGTAGCTCCTTATCATTTTCATGCTATTAAAAGTATTGATGATTGTGAATTGGTTGCTGTCTGTGATGCGCAGAAGGATCTTGCTGATAAAGCAGCCAAAGAGCAAAATACAAAGGGTTATTACGACTATGGAGCATTTCTCAAGGATAAAAATATCGATGTTGTGAGTATTTGTACCCCTCATGGACTCCATGCAGACATGGCGATTAAGGCTGCACAGGCTGGAAAGCATATCATTACTGAGAAACCTATGGCAATGAACGTTGCGGATGCAGATGCTATGATCAAGGCTGCAAAGGACAATGATGTTAAGCTTTTTGTGATTAAACAAAACAGGTATAATCCTCCTGTGGTGAAGCTTAAAGAGGCTCTCAATCAAGGCAGATTTGGAAAGTTGGTTCTTTTGAATACCACTGTTCGCTGGACTCGACCTCAAGAATATTTTGACATGGATAAATGGAGAGGGACTAAAGAGATGGATGGAGGCGTTTTTATGAATCAAGCATCCCATCATATTGATCTTGTCCAATGGATGGGTGGCGATGTTAAGAGCGTATTTGCCTATGGAGGGACGAGAACCCATAAATTAGATGTTGAGGACACCGCTGTAGGTGTTATCAAATTTAAAAGCGGTGCAATGGGGGTTATTGAAGCTACGACTTGTACCTATCCGAAAAACATCGAGGGCAGTTTGACTGTGCTTGGTGAGAAGGGGAGTGTTAAAGTCGGTGGATTCGCTGTTAATAAAATTGATATCTGGGAATTTTCTGATCATAAAATGGAGGATGATTGGGTAAAGGAAATGAAAACAGAGCCTCCGAATGTGTATGGATTTGGACACCTGGAATTGTACAAGGATCTTGTAAATTGTTTGTTGAATAATAAGGAGGCTATGATGGAAGGGAATGAAGGGAGGAAGAGTCTTGAGCTTGTTATGGCACTCTACAAATCTATGCAAACTGGCAAGGAAGTGAGTCTGCCTCTAAAGGAATAATTGAGAATGAATACTAAATACAAAAATGTTGTGCTGGGAAAAAACGCCCAGATAGGAGAGTATGTTGTCTTAGGTGTTCCTCCTAAAGGGAAGAAAGATGGAGAGCTCAAAACTGTTATCGGTGATAATGCTGTTATTAGGAGTCATAGTGTAATTTATGCAGGGAACGTGATTGGAGATAATTTCCAGACAGGGCATGGAGTTGTGATTAGGGAAGAAAATACTATTGGAAACAATGTGAGTATTGGATCTCAGAGCAATATTGAGCATCATGTCAAGATGGGGGATGATGTAAGGATTCACAGCCAGGCATTTATTCCTGAATTAAGTGTTTTGAAGAAGGGGGCTTGGATTGGGCCGAGGGTTTGCGTAACTAATGCGCCATTTCCCAGTTCTGCTACTACTAAAGATTATCTTGAGGGTGTTACTATTGAAGAGAATGGTAAGGTAGGGGCTAATTCTACGCTTTTACCTGGTGTTAGTATTGGCAAGAATTCCTTGGTCGGAGCAGGAAGTGTAGTTACTAAGGATGTTCCTGATGGGAAATTAGTAGTTGGAAGTCCTGCAAAGGTTGTTAAAGATCTCAAGGATTTAAGTTATGAGGGCGGGGTAAAGCCTTATTAGTTCTTTTCTACTTATAAACAATACTTCCATTAGTTTTTTAAAGGCATATATTTCTCTTTTTTGTCATGGAAGTTCCATTTGTTGATCTTAAAAAACAGTACAAATCTATCAAAAAGGAGATAGACTTAGCTATACATTCTACGTTGGACAATACTGCTTTTATTATGGGTGAATCTGTTGAGAAGTTTGAAAAAGAATTTGCTCATTTTTGTAAGGTTGATCATTGTGTCAGTGCAAGTAGTGGAACTTCTGCTCTCTATCTTGCTCTCAGGGCATTGGGGATAGGACAGGGGGATGAGGTAATACTGCCTTCTCATACTTTTATTGGAAGTGCTGAGCCTATAACGTTATTAGGGGCTACGCCTGTTTTTGTTGATATTGACAAGGATACTTATCAGATTTCACCCAAGGCAATAATTAAGGCAATTACTCCCAAAACTAAGGCAATCATGCCTGTGCATCTCTATGGATTAGTTGCTCCAATGAAGGAGATTATGGGCATTGCAAAGGAACACAGCTTATTTGTTGTTGAGGATGCGTGTCAGGCACATGGTGCTCTGTATGATGGAAAAAGTGTTGGCAGTATAGGTGATATTGGATGTTTTAGTTTTTATCCTGGAAAAAATCTTGGCTGTTATGGAGATGGAGGTGCTTTAGTAACTAATAACAAGGAGTTAGCTGTTAGCGCTGCTCAGTTCAGAGATCATGGGAGAGCGCCTGATGAAAAATACATACATGATGAAGTTGGCTTTAATTTTCGTATGGATGCCTTACAAGCAGTTATTCTTTCAGTAAAATTGAAGAAGCTACCACAGTGGAATGATTTGAGGAGAAAACATGTATTAGCTTACAATACTTTACTGGGAAAACTAGGAACAAAAGTGGAGACTGCAGCGCATCTTGTTGATAGTAGCCCTGTTTTTCATCTCTATGTTATCCAATGTGAAAAAAGGGACTCAGTGCAAGATGCGCTAAAAGAAAAAGGGATTAGTACAGGAGTTCATTATCCAATACCTTTACACCTTCAACCTGCATTTAAAGATCTTGGCTATAAAAAAGGATCCTTGCCGGTGACTGAAAAGATTGTTGATCGTATTCTTTCTTTACCGTTGTTTCCTGAGCTAGAGCAAAAGCAGATTGAGTTTGTGTGTGAAGCTATCAAGGATGCATTATAAAATGGTGAGTACTAAGTATCCAGAAGTGAGTATTATTGCTTTATGTTACAATGAAAAGGCATTTCAAGATACTCTACTCAAAAGTATAA
>JASMFX010000011.1 GCA_030751555.1 Candidatus Woesearchaeota archaeon
GAAGAGTATGGCTGATTCAAATTTTGCAAACTTTGTCCTCTTGATATAATCCAAGAAAAGCTTAAAGCGTTGTGTAAAGAGTAAAAGAAGAATAGTCCCTAAAAAAATTAATCCAGAATTTATAGTGATAAGTTTGAACCAAAGTAAAAGAGTTGTTGAAATTGCAAAGCTAATATAAAAATAAATAGTGAAGTCCTTTTCCCTGAAAAGATAGCGATAAATCATGTATACTCCATAAAGTAGAGGAATAATCCCTATTTGATAGATAGCCTGGGGGAGTGTTATATCCTTAAAGAAATTGGAAAGTAAAGCCCTTGGAATATTTTGTAGAATAACCCCTGTGCCATGCAGAAGAAAGGAATTTCGAAAGATTATCATTTGTACAAATAGTACTGCAAGTGTCCCAAAAATAATCACCTCACGTTCAGCTTTAGTACAGGATAACCCTTCTAATTTTAAGAATAGATAATAAATAATAAAGGTTATAGGAACCAATACAGATGATGGATGCATAAGAGCTAAAGCAACTAAAACTATGCTGCAATATACACCATAACGAACATCTTCTCTGATTTTTATAAAATAATACAAAACAAGCAAAGTGAGAGGAATAACCAATGAGTAAACAGAAGCGTCATTTAATGTTTCCCCATATAGAATAGGAATCACAGTTGAAACAACAGCTCCAAAAAGAGCAACCTTGTTATTCTTAGTAGTATCACGCATAATAAAATAGATAAGAAACACCATAGAGGAGATAAATATATTAGGCAATAGCTTTGCTACTAAACTTAGAGGTAAAAACAAATTAAAGAGGGCTAATATATACATATAGAGTGGATTAAAAATCAAAACTCTCCCTGAATAACTAAGAGTATCTTGAAAAAGAGGCAATCCTGTTGCAGTAATATGCTCCACCTGCCTCAAAACAAAATAAGAAGTATCACTGCTAAAATGAGGAACTGAAAAAGCAAATTTCAGCCTTATGGCTAAGGTCAAAGCAAATAATAGCCACAAAATCCATTTATTCGATTTCATTGCACAACTATGTTACTATTGGGTATTTAAAGGTTGAGGAAATTGACATTCAACACACAATGCGTAACTTAACCAAGGAAATCTATTTAAACAAAAGAATCCTCCCCCTTGGAATGCAGACAGGAAAAATTTCTACAGGATCAAAACTACTCGATAATTTCCTTAGCGGAGGCTATGAAACAGACAGCATTACAACGATTTATGGCCCTTCTGGCTCTGGAAAGACAAACCTCTGCATATTAGCTGCAATAGCCGCAATCCAAGCAGGCAAAAAAGTGATATATGTTGACACTGAAGGAGGAATCTCAGTAGAAAGGCTTAAGCAATTGAGCAAAAACTCAGAGGAAATCTTAGAAGCTTGTCTCTTCCTGCGTCCAACATCATTTCGTGAACAAAAAGAATGCTTTGAAAAGATAAAATCACTAACAGCTAACCATATTGGATTAATTATCATAGATACTCTGGGAATGCATTATCGAGTAGAAAGAGGCCAAAGTTATGATCCCTATGAAACAGATAGCAGCCTAGGAGCTCAGATTGCTATCCTTGGAGAAATTGCACGCAAACAAAACATTCCAGTAATGATTTCAAATCAGGTTTATGATAACATTAATGGAAAAGGAGTAAAAATGGTTGGAGGCAATCTGCTTATTTATGCCTCAAAATGCTTGATTGAGCTGACAAAGCTTCACAACAGCAAACGCATAGCAATATTAAGAAAGCATAGATCCCTTCCTGAAGACAAGGAGTGTTGTTTTCAAATTGTTGATGAAGGTATCAAAGAAACCAGATTAAACCAAACAACTTCAGAGTAAGTCTAACGCCTGAACCATGATTCTATTTTTCTAAAATAACCAGGCTTCCATTTAATAATAATCGCAGCAATTACAATAAAAACCCCTAGTATCAATGATGCCTGAGTATAATCATGATTAATAATAGTTTTCTCTATTATCGGAATCTGACGGCACTTATAGTCACCGCCACAATAGTGCTCTTCACCACATTCTAGATCACTAGTGCATTCCCTATTAGCAATGCTTGCCCACCATCCAATAAGAACTATGATTATAATAATAACCAAGATAATCGCAGCAGCATTGCCCTTCTTACCATAAATCATAAGAAAGATAGAAGATATGCGAATATATAAATATTGCGTTATTAGTACTGTCCAGATGTGTCAGGAATCAAACATCCCAAAAGGGGGAGGCTCTACCAAAAAGAACAGAACACACTCCCACCAAATAACACATCCTAGGCTGGGGCGGTTGCGAGCGGAGCGAACGCAACTATGGAAACCGAAGGTTTCCAGTTGGCCCTCAATACCAGGTAACAATTTGGGTGGTATCCCTCCATTCCAAAAAAAACAAGAGGAATTTAAAGCAGAACTATCATTAGAATAAAATTATTCTTCAGTAAAGTCATCCACTTGCTCTTTCAGATCTGCATTCTTGTCTATTTTGCCAGAATTCCTCAAAAGCTCACGAGTAAGGATGTAAAAGAATAATCCTAAACTTTTTTTGCCTTTATTATTGCAAGGGATAACCAAATCAACATTATTTGACTGGTTATTAGTATCGCATAAGGCAATAACAGGAATACCCACCTTCAAAGCATCTTGAACAGCATTTTTATCAGGCCAAAGATCTGTCACAAGAATAATTTTAGGTTCAATAAAGTTCTCTAACTCAGGATTAGTCATAACTCCCGGAGGATATCTTCCAGCAAAAACCTTGGCACCAGATAACTTTCCAAAGAGACTAATCCCTTTCCAACCATTTTCTCTTCTGCCCACAACCAAAATGTCTTCAGGTTTATACTGCGCTAAAAAATTAGCAGCAATCTTGATACGTTCATCGATCTTCTGCAAATTAAGAACACTCAATCCATCAGGCCGAGTTTTGTAAATGAACTTATCCATATACTTTGTTCTAAATTTGGTTCCTATGTGTATACCTGATTTAAGGTAGACATCTTGGGATACTAATAATTTATTTTCATCAGCCATGTTTTCTCTGAAAAGCGTAAAGAACACTTCTGCGTCTTTATCACCTTAGCAGTATCGGTAATACTATGGAGAACTTGGCAGTTCTTTATAAATCTTTTTGTTTTTGAGATCGAGTAAAATTGCCAACATAGGGTGTAGGAAAAATAAAGATTTAAATACTCAACTCAAAATAATAGGGTATGTTGTATAATCCTCGTCGCTTACTTCACCAGACACAATCCGCCGTAAGATACAGCCGGGATATCGCCTCAAAATTATTTTCTCCCAAGATAATATCGACAGGAATGCTTATGATACTGCCATACTTCACCCCTCCTCAAACAGTACATGCGGATCCAGTGATGCAAAACAATATCGTGGCCAAAGTTATGGACTCAAAAGGTTATGAAAGAGTTGAAGAGGGAATCCCCAAAACCGAAAAAGTTGAGCCTATAGAACCTCCTAAACCAAAACCAAAGGCCCATCCGAAAGTCAAGGAAGAACCAGAAGAAAAGATTCATGATCCACGGTTTTCTCTTTTTCAGCTGTATCCTGATCATTCTGACGTCGTAGAGGGACTCAGGCCCCCTGCAATGCAGGACCTCTATGATGGAAATTTCGGTTGTTTAACAGATGAAGATGCTATTCAATACCATGAAGAGGGTTGGAGAAGCCAAATATTAGCAAATGGAAGATTTACACCAGATATTGGAGGCATATTCAAGATTGGTAGCTCTCTCGTACACGCTACCAATGTCCATTATGCAGACCATCGGCATGATTCACGATTTGCTAATGCTCTTTTTGAGACTGGCAACATTATCAATGCACTAGTATATGAACATTCACCCACAGCATTAAGACTCGTATCAGAACTGAAGGATTATAAATTATTTCCCCTGGCTAATTGGGATCATATTCGAAATCCTCTCGGATTCAAAGATACGTTATTCGCTACCTTTGATTATCGGGAAAAAATTGCTAGTGCACTTGCAGAACCGATAAAAAGGAAAAAGAGAAAAAAAAAGAAAAAAGGTAACAAGAGAGAAAACTCTTTCAGGGATTTTTTAGAACGACATGATTTTCTCCATGCGAGTCTTGGAGCTAGTACGAGAATTAATGATTTAGATCTCCAGCCCAAAATAACTATTCTTGCTAACCTAAAAATATTTGGCTTGTACGGAGACATCGTGGTGGAATTTAACGTCGATGAAAACCGAAGATTCAGTGATGATGACCTTGTCTATCGGAACACTTTTGTCAGAAGATGAGATTATTATTCAAACGGAATCTTTGTACACTCCCCACTAACAAGCCCATCAATAACAAATAAGAAATTATAGATTTTATCCCCTTGCTCATTGTACTGCTCAAAGCGTATAAACTTATCTCTCCCTTCCTTTACATAGCATGCCATAATCAATTCAGAACTAAAATCAATTTGGGGAGCATCTTTCTGAGATATGTCAAACGCCCCAGGGTTCTCAGGATCAGAATTAGCATTCCGGATAAGTGTAACCAAGGTCTGTGACTTCTCTAAGATATAAAGAAGTTTAATAGGAGAATTATAGTAAAAATCTTCTAGAACAGTTTGGAATGATCCTTTCTTGACCATAAGTGTAGTATTAATAGTAAACAGAATATTATCTGAAGTAATAAGCACGTCACTCCCAACATCTTCAACCAAAGGTTTAATCAGCTCTACTCCCACGCTACTGAGCACATCTGGATCAAGACAATCATAAAATTCCTGTTGAATCTTCTGGCTTAATCGTTCCTGGAGATAAACACTATTAGGTATAAATGCCTTGCCTTGATGAAGAAAGTAAGGAATAATAAAATCTCCTTTAGTAATAGAGGGATCTTCATACTCATCTCCAAAAAGTATGCCTCCTTGAAAACCTAGCAAGTTTGTAAGCGCATCAGCCCTGTTTTTTATACATGAATCAGTATAATCCTTTGTCTGCCGTATTTCTTCTCCACTTAGTACAACACGCCTATAACTCTGCCCGATCTGATCATCCCTAATGATATTAGCAAACATAATAACAAATATCAGCATAAAAACCATTATAATACCAATAATCATAAAAATCGTCATCTGCGCTTGCTTTCTCATAACAACATAGGGCACTTACTGGTATATAAAATTATTCACTCGAGTCATTAAAAGTTTCAATTTCCTCATATATGGGGCCTAAAGAAGTAAGTGTGCTCATCATTAATTTAAAGCCATTTACTTTAAAGGCAAGATCTTTAACAGGTAGAGTTTGTATAGATTTCTTTAGCGCATCTCTATCATACACACTTTTCACTCTGGCAAGAGTTACATGTGGATGATACCTCTCAGTTTTTGGAAAATATTTACGTAAGGAGTTATCAATTTGGGATTGGAGTTTCATTATCTTTCTATTATCTTGCAATCCTATCCAAACAACATGGATATCACGAGGAGAAAAAAAGCCTGCTTTGGAAAAATGAATAGTAAAAGGCTTAAAAGAAATTTCTTGTAATGCTTTTTTATAATTCTCTATATACTGGGGCATGACATCTCCTAGAAACTTAAAGGTAAGATGAAAGGATTTTGTAAAGTTAAACTTAGCATACTCTTTAGGTAGCTGACTTTGCAAAGAAGAAAAATAATCATAATATTCTTCAACATCAAGTGCTATAAATAGTCTCATAAAGAAAATGAAAAAAAAGAATATATAAATCTTTACTCTGCTTTTTTCTCTTCACCGAAATCGTCAGATCCTTCCGCTTCTTCTGGTGCATCTGAGGACTCTTCATTAGCGGGTTCTTCACTAGCTGGTTCTTCACCAAAGTTTTCACTGTCTGCTGAATCGTCAGAACCTTCCTGTGGATCTGCTTCTTCTTGGCTATCTTCCTGAGCAGCTTCAGCAGCATCTGCAGCATCTCCGCCCTCGTCTCCACTTTCTTGTTCGGTGTCAGAACCGCTTCCTTCACCAGAGACTTCAGCAAACCCAACCTTCCTAAGAACTCGAGTTACCTTTATTTTTACGTTGTCGCCTTCTTTGACACCTGGTACAAAGAGAACAAATCCATCTTTTCTCGCTATACCATCGCCTTTTTCACCGACAGCCTCTATTGTCACATCTAATTCATCGCCTTCCTTGACTGGAGGCACCATATGTTCTCTATTGTCTCGATACATTTTTACTTTTTCACCCGTATTTCCGTATTTGCATTTCATAGAAATGCATTTGAAATAGTGTTCAATTTAGCTTTATAAAGTTATGGGTTTTCAAGAAAAAAATATTGTCAAAGATTAATGAGACCAAGCATCTCTCACAGCCTTAGCTATGACTGGAACAATCAATTTATTAGTAGTATAAGGCAAAATCTCTTCAGCAGTTGGGTTTTGAATGACTCCTGCAAGCGCCTCTGCAGCAGCCAGCTTCATAGCCTCAGTTATTCTTGTGGCTCTAGCCTCTAAAGCTCCCTTAAATATTCCTGGAAATCCAAGCACATTATTAACTTGATTAGGAAAATCGCTTCTACCAGTCGCTATGACAAAGGCCCCTGCCTCTTTAGCATCCTGAGGAAGAATCTCTGGATCAGGATTAGCCATAGCCATGACAACTGCCTTTTGATTCATACTCTTAACCATATCTTTACTTACAACATCCTTCACTGAAACACCAATAAAAACATCAACTCCCTTGAGAGCATCAGCCAACCCCCCTTCAGCACCTACAGCAAATTCCTTTTTGTACTGATTGAGATCCTCCCGAGTTTCAGAAACAATCCCCTTACTATCACACAAAACAATATGAGCCACGCCATAGTTCTTCAGCATCTTTCCAACAGCAATACCTGCAGCTCCTGCACCATTAATCACAACCTGAACCTGTTCCTTCTGCTTCTCAACAACTTTCAAAGCATTAATCAAAGCAGCTAAAACAACAACTGCAGTGCCATGCTGATCATCATGCATTACTGGAATCCC
>JASMFX010000012.1 GCA_030751555.1 Candidatus Woesearchaeota archaeon
ATTTTCTAAAATTAATAATAAGCGTTTATAAACTTTGCGACAAGTTTAATCCACAGCAGTTGCAGCAAAGGTTATGGTCTGAGTAAATGATCCACTAAACTCATCTTCTGGAACCGTGACATTCACAAATATAAAGGCCTCATCCTCAGTGTCAGTAAAGTTAAGATTTGAGACATACTCTGTTCCTGCTGCGGTAGGCAATGCAGTATAAACCTCTTTTCCTTGTGTACAGTTACCTCCAGTAAGATTCAAATTCTGTACGTTTCCACACCTTACCATCATGCAGGAATTATCTGTTTTACAACCAGCAGTCCCGCTAAAATTTCCATCTCCAGCAGTAGCTTGATCATCTGCATAGATCTCCAAATCAATATTGGTTGAGCCATCATTCTGAATGGTTATGTTAGCAGTAACATTAGAACTATTCCATTGATCAGTACCATCAATCGCACCACTATGCGAATAAGAAGCATTCTCGCTTGCATTCCACTGTCCTGGCTCCAAACTGCCCAAATTTATAGTACTAACAGGAACCGAAATAGCAGTGACAGAGGTAACAGACGCTGTCAAGGTTGCATTCCCGATAGAGGCAGTTGCTAACATGCCAGTTATTGCCATTGTTCCCTCAATCTCACTGATCTTGTTTAAGCTAAAAACCATACCTACGAATACAACAGATATAGCCATGACTATCAAAATCGCCAATTTATTGTTGTCTATCTCAGCCATTTTTTACCTCTTATGATGCCGAAGCAGCAAATGTTATTTGTTGTGATAAGGTTCTTGTTGGTTCATCTGTGGGAATAGTAAGATTAATAGCAAAAAACGCTTCGTCTGTAGCATCAGTATAATTAAGCTTGACAACAAATTCAGTCCCAGCTGCAATAGGCATCTGTATATAATTATCCTGCTTGCCATTAACGCATTGTGACCCTCCAGTACCATTATCCTGTACAGTAAGACATCTCACCTTGTAACAAGTATTTGTAGCTGCACAACCTCCTGTACCTGAAAAAGGACCTGCCCCTGAAGCATCACTTGTTTGATTTTGATCATAGACTTCAATATCAATAGGAACAGAGCCATCATTTTGAACAGTGAAATTTGAAGTGACATTGGTATTATTGTAATGAGTATCTTCATATTCAGAAGTACCATGAGAATAAGAGGAATTCTCACTTGCATTCCACTGTCCTGGCTCAATAGCACCTAGATCAATTGTTCCGCTTATTGTGATAAAGGTAGTAGATGATACTGAAAGGGAGACTGTACCAGTGGCAGCTCCAGTAACACTTGCCATAGAACCTTCAATAGTATCAATACGATAAAGACTAAATAATGTGCCAGCAAACACTGTAACAATTGTCAATACAAGCAATATTGCAAGATTATTGTTATTCAAGTTGCTCATTAGGATTGATAACCTCTGCTTTTAATATCCCTACTGCTGCACTATCAGCAGGCCCTGCTGATTCAGCACCTCCTGCACTCGGAAGCTCTCCACTTTGCATTGCAGCCATCTTTTGTTTAACTCCATTTACTTCTTTAAAAAGGATATATGTACTTACCGAAGATACAATTATTACTAAAATAACTAAATAGAACAAACCCCTTTTACTAATTTCTCCCATAAGTTACCATTATTCAGTTTTCGAGTTTATAAACTTTTCGTGTTTCAGATATACAGTTAATTCTTAACGAATGTTATGCGAAAAAACTAAAAAAGAGAGTACCAATTATGTATCATTATGATATACTCCACCTAATTTCTGCCTAAAAAATACCTAAAAATAATCCGAAAACCTTAAATATGTATCAATATGATATATCCTAGATAAAATGGCGGATTTAATCCATATTAGAGTTGGAAAGAAAATTAAGAGTAAAATGAATGAACTCATAGAGGATGGCCTATTTACTAACCAATCAGAAATTGCCAGAGAAGCTATCAGAGATCTAATGATTAAATACAAAGTTGATATAAAGAAGAAAAAATGAAGCATCTGCACTCTACAAGCAAGCTAATCGTTGTTTTTGCTATCATAATTGGAAGTTTGTTCATACTAGATCTCTTTCCTAAGCAAGAAAGAATAGACATCTCAGGAGCTGCGTCAGGATCCATTGTCATCTGCATCAACAGAAAACCAGACATAAATTCCAGCTGCAATACAACAGCAACAGTCTCAGTAGGATATAACTGCACAGTAAATGGCAGTGGAAGAGATAGTGGTCAGACAATAACATTCCTTGATAATACTTCATTATTTAATATAAGCCAGACAGGAGGAATTAATTTCACCCCTATCAATGCAGACATTGGTAATACCTCCATAGAGTTAAGGGTAGAAGACAACTCTAGCTGTGCAAATAACAGATCTATTAATTCCTTTTTCCTTAATATTTCAAGCGGTTGCGTTAACACAGTCCCCACCCTAAATCTCTCGTGCAACGCCTCTGGCAGCATTAATCTCAACTATTCTTGCATCCTCAATGTAAGCACAGAAGATGATGATCAGCATCTCAACTACTCTACAAACACCTCAATTTTTGAGATCAACCTTACAGGTGGCTTTAATTTTACCCCTGTAACCGATGATCTGGGAGAACATTCCATCCTCATTACCATAGCTGATAACTCAACCTGTTCAAATAACGTCACCTCCAAGGTATTTAATCTCACCCTGGAACGGCAATGTGGTGATGGTGGCTGTGATACCAACGAATCAACCACCTCTTGTACAGAAGATTGTGGCACAACTGCTGCTGAGGAAGCAGAAAAGAAAAAAGCCACAGAATCACGAAGAAGAACCTCAAGGCCTAAAAAAATAGGAAAACCTTCAGTTAGCAAACCACCACCAAAAAAGCCCTTACCAGACACCTCAAAAGGAAAACCACCTCTGGATAAAGAATCAGGACTGATAGACACAGGCCAGTTAGTTGGAGCAGCAGGTAACATCCTCTCCCGCTTAACAGGTGTAATCAAAGACAATCTTACTAGACCAGTTATCTGGATAGCAGTGATTCTTGTCATTGTACTCATTATTATCATATGGCGCATGAGGGGAAAGGGTAAAGAACCAACATTTACGAACATCATGGATGAGCAAAAGGCAAAATACAAGGAAGTTGTAGATGAATTAAATGCTAGGAAAGAAAAGGAAATGGAAAAAATTAAGGAAAATAAGTGATTTAAGAGATTCCTTCTAAAATACTTTGTAATGACTAAGATCTAGACAAACCAATCCCCTCTACAATTTTATTACATAATTAGATAAAATACTTACATAATTAGATAAATTTATAAAGAAATAACCCTATTTTAGCTTATTTTGAGGCAAAAAGAGGTTAAATTACGCTCCAATCCCAGTGAGCAGCAGATTAAGATAGAAAACATCATCAAACAACTCCATGACAAGGAGTCAAACGCCGAAAAACTGGCATTAATTCTTGACATTGCCCAAAAAAAGACAAGAATAACCTCTAAACAGTTTATCCCAACTTCAATCTTTAGCAAAGAGATAAGCACTTTCGAATCTGCAGTAAAGTTTCTCAAGGATGAACACAAGCTTTGCAAAGCTAGCTAAAAAGCTCAATAAAAGCTACCAAACAGTCTGGCAAACCTATAATCATGCCCAAAGCAAGCATCCAATTAAGCTGAGAATCAAGCCATCAATAATCCAAATCCCTATCACCATATTCAGAAAGCAGTGCACTACCGTACTTCAGTCATTAGTAACCTATCTACGAGAAGAATTACAATTATCATACAAAGAAATCGGAGCCATCTTGAAACGAAATAAACAAACAGTTTATACTATCCACACGAGAAACCAAACAAAACCATTAAAAACAGCATAGCATTCCCCCTCAGTATGAAAAAGTTGATGTTTTTCTTTTGCATGCTGCTGTTATTAGCAAGCCCTGTAATGGCTCTACAAGGCCACATAAAGCTATTAGCAGTGCAAGAAGATACACGAGAAGGAAATGTAGCGGATTTATTCCTTGAAATCATTCCAGGAAGAGGAAGAGTATTTATTGAAACATTTCCCTTAACAAAAATTGACACGCAGATCTCCACCAGATTTGCAAAAGAGGTAGCATGCAGTCTATTGGATGCTAATTGTAACAAGTATGATTTTATCTACACCATACGCTCAAGAGCCTACATCATAGGAGGTCCAAGTGCTGGTGCTGCAATCTCTGTTCTAACCATGTCTCTACTGGAAGGCTTTACACCTAATCAAAATATTGCCCTCACTGGAACAATAAACAGTGGAGGCTATATCGGCCCTGTGTCTGGAATCAAAGAAAAAATAAAGGCAGGAGCTGAAGAAAACCTAGAAACAATCCTTATACCCAGCGGCACTAGATTTTTTGAGAATAAAACTGAGACAGAGAACGGAACAATAATCTCTAATGTCACAATTGATTTAGTAAAATATGGGGAAGAATTAGGGATTGAGGTAAAAGAAATCATTGACATAGAAGATGCATTGTTTGAATTTACAGGCATATCAAAAAAAAGCGTTGATGGGAATCTTGAATTAACTGATGAATATACAAAGGTCATGCAGCTCCTTTCTGAAAAATTATGTAATAGAACCAAAGATATCCAGAAAAAATTCTTAGAAGCCAACCCCAAAGTATTGCCCAATGAAGCAATGGTTGAATTAGAAAAGAGAAGTATTAATCTCACAGAAAGAGCTGAGATTGAGAAAGCAAAACAAAACTACTATTCAGCAGCCTCTTTCTGTTTTGGAGCCAACTATCAGTATAGAAGGCTGTATTTTGAAACAATAAACCTTTCAGATACGCAAATTGTTAATGAAGCAAAGCAATTAAAATCAACCCTGGAAGATATTAAGAAAAAAATAGATAAAAATGAATTAAAAACAGTGACAGACTTGCAAACATTCCTCATTGTCAAAGATCGAATCAATGAAGCTACCCAGAATGTTGAGACGATTATTGAAAAAAATGACTCTTCGAGTGATAAATTAGCCTATGCAATGGAGAGAGCATACAGTGCTGTTTCCTGGAGTAATTTTTTCAATAAAGGAAATCAAAAAGTCACATTAAATGAAGAAATTGTTAAAGAATCCTGCATTAAGAAACTTGCAGAAGCCGAAGAGAGACTACAGTACACAACCATTTTCTTAACATCTGGCCTGGAATCAATAAAAAAGGAGATTGAAAACGCTCAGGCAGATCTTCATAACAATCAGTTTGCCTTGTGCCTATTCAAGTCATCAAAAGCAAAATCCGCATCAGATGTTATTCTGAACAACATAGGGGTTCAACAAAAACAGATTCCAAAGGTGATTGAGAATAAGCTGGGGATTGTGAAAAAAAGTATAATAAGAGAAACCAAAAAAGGCATTTTTCCAATTATGGGATACAGCTATTATGAATATGCCTCATCACTATCCAAATACGACCCATTATCTTCATTAGTTTACATTGAATACGCCACTGAATTAAGCAATTTTGATATGTATTTTAGCAATGGAAAGGAAAAAGAGTGGAATATTGGGACTGCATTTATTACCCAAAATGAATTAGAAAGATTTGATAAGATACTTGGAAAAGGATATCTAGAAATTAAAGATCCTCGTTTAGTGCTCATAATCGGTATTATTGTTGGAATACTATCCAGTGTTGTTGCAATTATCTGCTATGATATTTATAAGCTTAAGAAAAAAAAGAATAAAAAGAGTAAGAAAAGAAAGCGAAAGTCATAATAAAAAAAGGAATATAAACCCACCAACGGATTACCGAAGCAACCCGCTGGAGGGAAAAAGAGGTGATCTTGATTGAACCCCTGCAGGATGCCAGGCATCCTACTGGGAAAAAGAGGTGATAGATAACTATAAGCACCCCCACACTACTTTAGAGTAGTATAGCTACTATATAAATGTTTCGATTATAAGTTCATTTAGAAGTGGTAACATGAAAAAAACAATATTAACCCTAAACATAGAGCAGATTCAACGCAAGATAAGAAAGTATGTAAGACTTAATAAGCCTTTTCAGAAGGATGATAAGATCTATGTGAATTCTAGATTTTGTAAGGTTCTCCTAAAGGAAATCCTCAAGGATCTGCCAGTAACCTATGTAACTACCGAGAAAAAAGCAAACAAGGTAGTTATTCCCTGGACCCTGGATGATGAGATTAACGATTTTTTGCAGAATATTTTCCAGAGGAAATCATTAAAAACAAACCAGAAGGTAATTAAATTGCTCAAACCTATAACAGATAAAGAAGCAGCACTACTTGCAGAGAAAAAAGATTGCCATTTCACACCCAACAAAAAAGATCCAGAGATAAAACACATGATTGAAAATCTCCAAAAAGACCATCCAGAGATCAAGCATGGACTCTTAAAAACAGCATCAGAGCTTAGATCATTGGATTGATAAAGGACAAATCATAACTTCTTTTGATAGATAGTATACAATGGCTTAAAACCAAGTTTATCATGAAATCCTAATGATCTTTTATTTTCTTCAAATATGTCAATCACTACCTTTTTGTAACCTTTTTTCTTTGCAATCCCTATAACATCAGCATAAAGCATCTTGCCAAGACCCTTGCCTCGAAAAGCTTCATCAACATAGATAAGATCAACCCAGAAAAACTTTTCATAAATGAAGCTCCCAGCCGCCCCAAGGGGCGGGGTATCTAGTTAAAGCTTGCAAGCTTCAGTTGTGCTGAATCTCTGCCTTGATCCTTTACATAGTTCTTTATTTGCTCTAACCCCCCTTCTCGCTAACGGTGTCAATATGTC
>JASMFX010000013.1 GCA_030751555.1 Candidatus Woesearchaeota archaeon
TGTTCTTGCCAGAATAATTTCTTCAGACCCGTCCGGCGCTCGCAAACTTATATCCTCTGGATTCGGGACCTTTTTACCCCAAACCATTGTATGGAGATAGAGTCTTCCTCCTTTCGGAAGAACATCTGAGCAAAATTTGAAGAATTTTTTATAGATTTTTTCCTGATTTCCTGCTCTAAATTCTTCTATTGAACAAAAGTGTTCAATAGCGCCTATGGACACAGCACCATCAAATTTTCCTATTTCTTTGGGATTGACGTTTTTATAATCTTGTAGGCTAGAATCTAATCCTTTAGATAGATTATATTGATTTTGCGCATTGGAAAGTGTAAATCCCACACCATCACCACCTCTTTTCCTAATTGCATTTAACATCGGCCCCCATCCACA
The DNA here is from genome assembly GCA_030751555.1 of Candidatus Woesearchaeota archaeon. The sequence continues at coordinate 391 of JASMFX010000013.1, forward strand.
TCCTATATCCAAAATTCTATTTCCTGGTTTAAATTTTATGCCATTCAGCACATACCTATGTTTGTCTTTTTGGGCATGATCCAAGGTTTTACTAAAATCTCCATCATAGAAGGCACAAGAAAAATCTGCATAATCTCCAAGCCGAAGGACATGAAAATAATCTGCCCAATCATACATGGCTTCTATTTCTCTCTGAGTTGCCATAGTAATGTAAAAACACACATATAATTTATAGTTTTCTATTTTTAGGGCATCTCATCGTCAAAGCTGAGATATACCAAATCTTTATAAATGCAACCCTCTTTTCTGTACTTGGGGGATATGATGAAGCTTTGGATACTAGCTTTTGTTGTACTACTTATTGCATGCGGAAGCTCTGTAAGTCAGCAGAGCATTAGTGATGCTGGTAGTGTTGCTCCGACATCTGTGGAGACAGTTGCTGAGGATAGTAGTGCAACTAATGATTCTCCTGATTCTTCTGAGAAAACTGTTCCTGAAAGTACTGATAAACCAAAAACAAACTTTATTCCAACTCACACTATCGACATAAGGTTTCTCTTTTTTGAGCCAAATGTAACCACTGTTAAAACAGGGACAAAGGTTGTCTGGGTTCATAGGGATGATATAAAGCCATTTCACAGGGTTTTATCCTTAGATAGTGTTGAGACAGAGAATCGGCAGATAAGGCCTTTGTTTGACAGTGGCAGGATGGGTTTTGAAGAAACCTATTCTTATGTATTTGACAAGCCAGGAATTTATCAATATCTAGATCCTTTTTTTACAAAAGATGATGATCTCATGGGCGGATTTATTACTGTTGAGGATTAGGGACTTCGAGTGTCATCATGATCTGAAGGTTGGGTTCTAGTTCATATAAAACCTCTTCTTTTAGTTCCAAAGGTACATTCGGAAAGTCTCTTTCCAGGCAACGTTTAACTAGCACCAGATAACCTTCAGCGTGAAGTCCTGAATCTTCTCGTTTAAATGCCTTCCCTGTTCCTCGTTTGTAGATCTGGACAGCTTTGTTAATTGATTCTAATCCACGAAGCTCTGTATCCTCATCTGCTTGATATTTGCTTTGTAAAATGGAGCACAAACCCTTACTCACGATCACACTTTGGTTGAGTATATCAAGGCGATCACCTGATTGTAGTTGTGTGAGTGCTTCAACAGCCTCCAGATAGGCTATTTTGGTGTTATCCTCTACTTGGTTGATCAAAGGGACTAATTCATAAGCTAATTCATCATACCAGTGAGCAGGGATACTGCCTGGACTGGGTATGTTCTTAGCGGCAATCTTCACTTTCTCCAGATCATCCACTACTTTTTTGTACAGCGAAGGCTCTTTTTGAGCTGCCTCAGTGTAGGCTAATGCTCTTCTGGCATAAACTACTACTTCTCTCACTGGATGAGGAGACTTTTCCAGAGCATTGTCTGCAGTTGTGAGGAGCATGATATTGTGATCTTGATCTGTTCCTCTTGAATTATGCATCAGCATTAGGACTAGGGAATCCAGGTTTTCCTTTTCGACTTCAGTGGGAGAGTTTATTTTTGCAATCTGTTTATTGAGGTGGGATGTATTGATTTTACTAGTGTCCCTCTGTGTGTAGCCTAGAAGGCATCCTTCCATTACCAGTTTCCACAACTCATCATGGGAAGCAATCTCTGCTAATCCAGTGTCTTTGTAAACTTCTTCAGCAATAAAATTGTTTCCCGCAATGAGATTGCTGAGTTTTAGTGATCCTTCTGCACTCAAGGTACAATATTTTAGAGTTGTACTTCTTCGTCTAGCAAGCTCAGCTGAGATACCCCAGATCCAGTTAGCATTGGTTTCATCCATGTCTCCTACATGGTTTCCTGATAGGGCTTTTAATGCGATAGCAAGTTGTTCTGTATCTGAGCCTTGATAAGGTGAAGGCGGATAAGCGAGGCCTAGTTGCTCTGCTCGATAGGCTCTAAAACGCTGTGCCTGGACTCCTGAGAACTGGTTTTCAGCGCTGATATTGAAATTATTTAAGATGTAGCCTATGTCTAAATGACGTTCAAGGTCTATTTTGCTTGGACTTTTGATTACAGTAAGGGGGTTTGTTATTTGCTCTGCTTGAGCTGCTTTAACTGGTTTTGGTTGTTTAGAATAATTTGCATCTTCCTCTAGAGGTTTTATCTGCATGTAGGCTATGGCACTGAGACCTAGAATGACAGCTGAACCAAATATTGTAGTTATTATAGATACAATGGCTGTTTTGTTCTCATCAAAAGGGTTCCTCTTCCTTGTAAACCGCATTTTTATCATTGTTTCTTATGACTATTTAAATATTAGGCTTTTTCCCTTCTAAAGTAGTGAATCTTCAAAAATCGTCTATATTGCTGTTAAATTACCCATAAATTTATATACTACAGGCCCTTGAATGATAAATATTAAATTCATGCGGAGGTGAATATTGATGGCACAACCAAAACCAGGTGAAAAGATCTCTTTTTATGATGTAAAGGGAAAGACAAAATTTATGGCAAGTGAGTGGAGGGTCGTAGTAAAAAAAGGCAGAAAATTTGCAGTTGCTAAGGCTCCTTCTGGTATTGAAGCTTATAGAATTTTAGGTAAGGCATAATCCTTGCCTTTTTTTTAATTTATTTTTTGTCTATTTTTTTTTATGTTTCTAGTATGCAATAATTTTTAAAGATTGGGCCATTTTAGGTGTTTCTATGTTGGGAAGAACATTTTCTATGGAATATGAGTATGGGCTGCAAGGGTTTCCCCAGGAAGAATGCGATAAACCTGAGTTACTCGACCAGATGTTTTACGCAATTGATAAGTTATTGGGTGTTGATGGGGATTCTGCGAGGAGCCATATAAACACTTTCTATCCTAATGGTGCTCGAATCTATCAAGATTGCAGCCATGTGGAAACTTCTTTACCCGAATGTAAGAGTCTTACTGATGTGATTGTGAGGGATAAGGCTTTTGAGAGAATTATGTGGCGTGCTGCTCGTATGGTGGATGATGAAATGTCTTACAATGTGTTTGTATATAAATTCAATATGGAGACAAAAAGACAACTTAGGGGAGGAAGAGAAAGGGCTACTTATGGAAGTCATGAAAATTATTCGTTTGACAAACTAATGTTTCTTGATAATAACAAAGATCTAGAAGGAGTAGGTGACGATGGTTTACTCACGATGGTTGGACAGAATGAATGGAATATTGACTCTGCTAAGTTATTTTCACCTCTGACGCCTGGACTTTTGAGAAATCAGTTTTCTCCAATTGAGCAAGAGAGATTACAAGAAATCGTGCAATCATACTCTCCTGAATAGGTTCAGCGGTTAGATCATACCCCTTGAATTCTGACAATACAGCCTTTCTACCCCTATTTTGAGACCGAAAAGTATATAAAGGGTATACCATCATATATTCTTGAAAAAGACACTATATCTTTTCAAATTACCTATTAAAAATGACTGCAAAAAAACAAGAAATTAGTGAGAAGAGCAATCCTAAAAAAACAGATTTATCTAGTGCAAAAGATAAAGATGAATACAAAGCAAAGGATATCCAGGTTTTGCAGGGGCTAGAGGCTGTTAGAAAAAGGCCAGCAATGTATATTGGCTCTACAGGCTTGCTTGGTTTGCATCACATTGTCTATGAGGTTGTTGATAACAGCATTGATGAGGCTCTAGCTGGTTTCTGCACTAAGATTATTCTTACGATCAATAAAGACGGCTCTGTGACTGTCCAGGATAATGGGAGGGGTATTCCTGTAGATGAGCATCCTAAGCTCAAGATTCCTGCTGTTCAGGTAGTTCTTACAAAATTGCACGCTGGGGGCAAGTTTAATAAAAAGGTCTATAAGGTTTCTGGCGGCTTGCATGGTGTGGGAGTAAGTTGCACAAACGCCCTATCCAAAAAACTAAAGATTACTATCAAAAGAGATGGCAAGGTGTATGAGCAGAGCTATGAGTTTGGCAAACCATTAACATCTCTTAAGACAACCGGTGAGACTAAAGAGAGGGGAACTACTGTAACCTTCACACCTGATGACCAGATTTTTACTGACACTGTTTTTCATTATGATACATTGGTTGCACGAATGAGGGAGCTAGCCTTTCTCAATCAGGGTCTTGCTATCGAGGTGCATGATGAAAGAAAAAATCGACATATAAAATTTCATTATGATGGTGGAATCAAGGAATTTGTTGAGTTCATGAACAAAAACAAAAATGGATTGCATGATGTTATCTATCTAAAGAAAGAAAAAAATAATACTGTTGTTGAGGTTGCTTTGCAATACAATGATGGCTACAATGAGACTGTTTTCAGTTTTGTAAATAATATAAACACTATTGAAGGAGGCACTCACCTTTCTGGATTCAAAACTGCACTTACAAGAACTTTTAATAATTATGTTGATAAGTATCTCAATGGTGGCAGTAAGGGCAGCCAAAATGGGAAAGGGGGCAAGGGTAATGGCAAGCTAAAGCTTAGCAGTGAGGATGTTCGTGAGGGATTAACAGCTGTTTTGTCTTTAAAGATGGCTAATCCTCAATTTGAGGGGCAGACAAAAACTAAGCTGGGTAATTCAGATATAAAAGGTGTTGTTGATTCGCTTGTAAGTTCTTATCTAGGAGATTTTTTAGGAGAGAATCCTCAGGTTTCAAGGTTGTTGGTTGACAAGACCATTAATGCAGCAAAAGCTAGAGATGCAGCAAGAAAGGCAAGAGAGCTTACAAGGAGGAAAGGTATTCTTTCTTCAGGAAATTTGCCAGGGAAATTGGCTGATTGCTCTGAGAGGGATCCTGCCAAGACAGAGTTGTATATTGTTGAGGGAGATTCGGCTGGGGGAAGCGCCAAACAAGGAAGAAACCGAGGTTTTCAGGCTGTATTGCCTCTAAAAGGAAAAGTGCTGAATGTTGAAAAAGCAAGGCTTCATAACATTTTGAAAAACAATGAGATTGTTACATTGGCAAGCGCAATTGGCTGTGGAATTGGAGATGAATTTGATATTAGTGGTTTGAGATATCATAAAGTTATTATCATGACTGATGCAGATATTGATGGAGCGCATATTAGAACTTTGCTTTTGACTTTCTTTTACAGACAGATGAAGCAATTGATTGAGCATGGTAATGTCTATATTGCACAGCCCCCTCTTTATCGTGTGAAGAAGGGAAAATCAGTTAATTGGTTGTTTTCTGATGAAGAACTGGAAAAGGTTCGCAAGAAGTCCCAAGAGCTAGGTGTTCAGCGTTTTAAGGGATTAGGAGAGATGAATCCTGGCCAGCTTTGGGATACAACAATGGATCCTTCCAACAGAAAGTTATTGAAAGTAACTGTGGAGGATGCTGTTCATGCTGACAGGATCTTTACTGTTTTAATGGGGGAAGAGGTTGAGCCTCGAAGAAAATTCATTGAAGATCATGCATTGGAAGTTGCTAATCTGGATATTTGATTTTTTGCAAAAATTGAAATTCTAATGGGTTTTTGATGAGTTCGAAAAGCAGAAAATTACTGCTCAGCATAAAGAAAAACTCCTAAACGCTCTCTAAATGAAGCGCAACCTTTAAATACCCCTTAGAGTTCTCACATTCTATGGCAAAATCAACTGCTTCAAAGGTAAAGAAAAAAACATGGTATCAGATAGTAGACTCTGGAATGTTTGGTAAGGCTGTTTTGGGAGAGACATATGTAGAGAATCCAGAGCAGATTGTTGGTAAGACAGTGAGTATTAACATGATGGATCTTACTAGGGATCCTAAGAAGCAAAATACAATCATCAAATTCGTTATTTCTGACATGAAAGGGGATAAAGCACAGGCGAGTGTTATTGGATTAGGGTTAAACTCTTCTTCAATAAAAAGATTAATGAGAAGGGGAAAAGCAAGAGTTGATCTTTCTAATGTTTATAAAACAAAAGATGGAAAACATGTTAGGGTTAAGCCTTTTATTGTAACTAGGGTGCCTAGCTATAAATCAACTCTCAGTGATATTAGAAGAACTGTTCATAATTTTTTTTTAGATACTATGGAGAAATTAACTTATCAGGATTTTGTAAATACTCTTGTAGAATATAGGCTTCAGAGAACTCTAAGAGGGCATTTAGAGAAGATTATTCCTTTAAGCGCTTGTGAAGTTAGAGACATGAGAATAGTAACCCTGCGGAAAGATGGGGAGAAACAGGCGGTTGAGGATGTTATTAGAGAAGATCAGAAGGTTGCTAAAGCTAAGGCTGCGAAGGAGAAAAGGGATGCAAAGAAGGCGGTCAAGGTAGAGAAGAAAGAGGCTCCTAAGGAAGAGAAAAAGGAAGTACAAGAAGAGAAAAAGGAAGTTCCTGTAAAAGAGGAGAAAGTTGAGAAAAAAGAAGAGAAGAAGGAAGAAAGTGCAGTTAAAGATGTTAAAGAAGTAAAGGAAGTTAAAACAGAAGCAGTAGCTCCTGAAAGTTCGTAATTCTAGTAATTTTTAGCCGAAATTCTTTTAAACAGATTCAGTTTAACCAGCTTTACAGCCCTATGGTGTAGTGGTCAAGCATAGTGGACTCTGGTGGGAGAAGCTTCCGAGCTTCGCTCGGATGAATCCGCTGACGGCAGTTCAAATCTGCCTAGGGCTATTATGAAACTCATATCACAAGGAGCAGAGGCAAAGCTCTACCAAGATAAAAAGCTTTTAATTAAAGATAGGACTAAGAAGAGCTATCGGATTAAGGAGATTGATGATAAATTAAGGGGGAGACGGACAAGGCGTGAGGCTAAGATTCTTTCTAAACTGCGTAATTTTGGATTAGCAGTTCCTAAGCTTTACGGTTGTGATGATGCACAAAAGATCACCATGGACTTTATTCCAGGGGATAGGCTAAGCGAGGTTCTTGATAAGAAAGATTGGAAGAAAATCTGTAAAGAGATTGGGGAGAAAATAGGGTTGATGCATAACAATCACATTATTCATGGAGATCTGACAACCTCCAATATGATTCTTCATAAAGATGTTTATTTTATTGACTTTGGGCTTAGTTATGAATCATTTAAAGTAGAGGATATGGCTGTTGATCTGCATATTCTTAAGCAGGCTTTAGAGTCAAAGCATTGGAAAATCTGGGAGAAAGGATTTGATACTGTTGTTAAGGGTTATCTTGGTAAGGCAGAGCAAGGAAAAGAGGTTATGGAGCGGCTTGTGACTGTTGAGAAAAGAGGAAGGTATAAGCAGAAGGCTAAGAAGAGTATTTAGATGAATCTGCCATACCTTTAAACACTCCAGCTCCATAGTTTTTTAGACGAGTATTTGCAAATTCAAGGATTTGCTTTGCTGCTGTTTCAGCGTGGTCATATGTTATACTTGTGCAATTATTGATGTATGCTCTTGACAGCGCATCGCTATTCACTGGCCAATCAAGTTCACCATTTACTTGCCATAGGCCCATTTTCTTCAAAATTCTTCCATAGTAATTGTTTGGTAATGGGAGGATTGGTTGTGCCTCGACTTCTGTAACAAGTCCCTCAGTGATAATCATCTTTACCCAATCAACAGTTTCTCTAAGTGTATCTTCTGTTTCTGGTTCAGTGCCTAATACAAACGAGCCATAGGCGTGGATACCAGCTTCTTTCAACATGATTAGTGCTTTGTAATTTTTTTCTACACTGTCATGAGGACCTTTCATATGCTTCAATGTAGTGTCACATCCTGATTCTAATCCTATATTGACTCTGAAAACACCAAGTTCTTTGAACTGATCAATAAGTGCTGGTCGTCTGACTATATCTAATGCTTGGGCATAGACAAAGAGTTTTGGATCGAATCCTAGATCGTCTGGTTTGGTTCGAACAAGTCCTTCAATATATTTTGGAAAGCTGGAAAAGCTGTCGCAGACTTCGTAAAATACATTTGCATTGACTTGTTCATTGGCTATTTTGACCTCTTCCCAGAAAATCTCTGGTGAAGAGAACGTTGGTTCAAGAAACATATCACAGTGTTTGCACTGAGTTTCTTCTTTTGATCTGCTACAGCCACGGGCTCTGTTAATTGTGGTTACTCCAGTGACTGGTTCATCATGGAGATGGGCAAATCTTTCTAGATAATTTTCTAAGTATTTTTGCCAGTGCTGCTCCGGATAGAGAGTTCTATTAGGGATTGGAAAACTATCTAATGCTGTGGATCTGTTTTGGGGTTTATAGTTATTGGTTCCAAAAATAGAGATGAGTTTCTCTTTTGCAAAGTCATATGGAATTGTGTAATCTCTTAGATCCTCCCTTAAAGGGTTGCTCATTCGTCCAGCAATATCTAATCTTCCATCGGCTGGATTATCCCCTAACATAAGATCTACAATGGTATTGAGGAGTGCCTGTTCTCCATATTCAGCAACAGCAACAAAATCAACATAGGGCCTGTTTGTGATAATTTCTCCATTAAGTTGGGCAGCTTGGTCATTGCCAAAAATAGTATAGGAACCACTATCTTTAGCACATTTTGCTATCTCAAGACTATTACGGTAGCTTGTTGCTAGTACACTTACTCCCACAAGGCCAGGTTTTAATTTTTGGATTTCCTCCAAAATGGCTTCCTGGGGCATTACACCCCCATCTCTACAGATTACATAGGGATATCCTTTTTTCTTGACAAAGCTTCCTAATGCAAGCACACCCAAGGCTGGAAAGCTATAATCATTTGGGATACTTGAAAACCCTGGATCGTTCCCTGCGTTGACAAGGTAGACTAGTTTGTTCTGCATTGATATTTTTACCACCTGAGAATGATAAACTCGGGAAGGAATATAAAATATGGTATGCTTAATTTTGACAAACAGTAAGATTTATATAGAAAAAGTTATTATTGTCTAAATATGGGTAGAAAAAAGATTAAGTTGGATGTCTATGATAAAAGGATTCTTTTTGAATTAGACAAGAATGCAAGGATATCTACCTCTGCAATAGCTAAAAATCTAAAGAAGTCAAAGCAGTTTGTTGATTATCGGATTAAAAAGCTGGAGGAGCAGGGGGTGTTGCAGGGGTATGTATCTGTGATAGATTATGCACGATTAGGGTATCAAAGCATACGAGTCTATCTGAAGTTTCACAATCTTACCCCTAAAAAGCAGGATGAGATAGAAAATGCGCTCATCAAGGACAAAGAGGTGTGGTGGCTTGTTACTGTAGAGGGAAACTGGGATGTTGCTTATGCAATGGCTGTAAAACACGTGGTGGATTTTTACCAATACTGGGATGTTTTAATGGAAAAATACAGAAAATATATCAGTAGGCGTTCCATCGTCATGTATACTCATATTAAGCAATTTCCGAAGGCATATCTTATCGATACAAAAAATGTAGGGCAGGGTACTTTGGTGGGTGCTACTAATAAAGTTGAACCTGTTACAGCTTTAGATAAGCAACTCTTAAAATTATTATCAGATAATGGGAGAATGAGTTTGGTGGAATTATCTCAAGAGTTGAAAAAAAGCCCACAAGTTATTCGGCAGCACATGCGTTCTCTTGAAAAGAGAAAAATTTTGTTAGGATACAGAGCACTTATAGATGTCTCATTTTTAGGTTATCGTTATTACAAGTCATACATTAACCTTTTGAACACAACAAGACTCCAAGAATTGGACCAATTTTGTCTCGAGCATCCTAATATTTTGACTGTTAATAGAACCATTGGTGGGAGAGATTATGAGATTGAACTACAAGCTAAGAGCTTTGAAGAGTTTGACAGGATTATGAAAGAGATACGAAAAATATTTGCTAATATGATCGATGACTATGAGTTTGTTATAGCACGTGAGGAGAAGAAGATGGTTTATTTTCCTTTTGAAGAATGATACTTGGTGTGTGTGGATGTGCCACCCAACATGCTACCTTGTGTCGAGGGCCCGCCCCAACCTCTGAAGTGTTTTTCGCTAATTATGCTCACTTTTCTTTTTGGCTTATCCCCCCCCCCAATTAAAAAGCTTTTTATACTTCTGGATTGGTATTTGATTCATGGGGAAAAAGCATCATCACATACCAGAAGCTAGGTTTGACTCTGCTATTGTACTTATTATTACTTCTATTATCATTTTTTACTTGTTCTTACAAGCAAATATCGGTCAACCAGTAGCTCCTGAGGAGATTGTTGGGGAAACCTACTCTGTTATTGGGGACTTAACCTGTGAGGATGGCTGTTTAGATGAGTGTAGTTGTTCTACCTCTATTTGCTTTGATTGTTATTCTAGGTGTTGTGAGATTGATGGTGGTTAATCTCTAATCAAAGCAGCTTTTTTGTGTCCTTCTAGGCCTTCTATTTCTGCTAGTTTTGCTGTGTTTTTGATTAATTTTTTTGCTCCTTGTTTCGTCATCTGTTGCGTGGTAACTATTTTGATGAAATCAAAGATGGATAAGCCTCCTGTATACTTTGCAGCTTGGTTTGTAGGTAAAATATGATTAGGTCCACTACAATAGTCTCCAAAAACCTCAGCTGAGTAGTTTCCTAAAAACAATGAGCCATAATTCTTTAATTTGTTTACAATGCTTTTTGGATTTCTTATCATTAATTCTAGGTGCTCAGGCGCAATTGCATTTGCTACCTCAATTGCATTATTTATTGTTTTCACTATTCTGATCTTCCTATTTTTTAATGCTTCTTTTGCTATTTCTTTTGTACTGAGGTTTTTCAGTTGAATTTTCATTTCTCTGTCTACTTTTTTTGCCAGAGCTTGACTTGTAGTTACTAAAGTAACCTTAGCATCTGGATCGTGTTCTGCCTGGGCAATGAGATCTGCAGCAATAAACTCAGGTTTAGCAAAATTATCAGCGATTATCATGATTTCACTCGGTCCAGCAATGCAATCTATGCCTACACTACC
>JASMFX010000014.1 GCA_030751555.1 Candidatus Woesearchaeota archaeon
TTTTTCTGATTTGTTTAATTTTTTTGGTAAAAGTGAGAATTATGTAGAGAAAACAATTAAGATTATTGAGCAAACCATCAAGAAGGAGATTAATCACATTAGAAGATCACTCTTTAAGAACATCTTTCAATTGTTTTTTTATCTTTTTGGTGCTACTCTCCTTATTATTGGAGCTTTGATGTTTGTCTCACGTTACTTTCCATTAGATATCTTACTTATTGTAGCAGGAGTTATTTTACTCTATACAGGATTATTAATTAGAATTATGAAGTAAAGAATAATTCTTGCATTGTGTTGCATTCAGGGCCAAGATCATCTCTTTCTTTAGTATAGTGATACTTCAGTATCTCAATTGCATCAGGTGTTAAATTACTCTCTGGATTAAGACATAAAGGATCGCTAATCTTTTCTTGTTGTTCTAAAATGAATTTCATAACTGCAATAAGCTTATCAGGGCCATTCCTCATCAAGAACTCGTTTTGTCTAATTATCTTTATCTCAAGATCATCTGTATTCTTTTCTTGACTTAAACCCTCCCACAATTGGAGCCATGTTGTTGGATCTACATTTGCAGGACCAGTCACTACTCCTTTTGGCTTGGTGACTAGGGTCTCATCTTTCATAGCTCTCGGAATATCCAATGCATTGCCTGCATAGAGTGCACTGTCATGGGGTAATTCTATTGCAGCGTATCCTTGAAAAGTTTCGTATGGAGCAGAAACTTTAGCTCCTCGAACATGTGGTCCTTGACAAACATCTCTGAGATATTCCGGAGTTATAATTTCAGGATTTCTTCCCATCCAAGAGTTAACATAAAAAAACAAGGGCTTCCCTGTTATTTCAGTGACCTCCCTGACCAATTGATCAAGCTGAGCACTAGTTTTAAGATCCTGGATCATTGCAGCCTGGAGGATAACAAAATCTACAAGATCCTTCTCAACATCAGTATCTTCTACCACCTGAGCGTTAGCCCTGGTTTCATCAATAGTGTCTCCATGCACGCCAATCATTACGTTCAAAGGAGGATCTGAGAAATAGCAGATAGTATTGAGATTCTTCATACTACTTCTGATTATATCCCTCCTCATCCCCTTATCCATATCCCCTGTTTCAGAGGTAAGCGAATTGACAAAAAAAGTTCTTATTCCATCAAGTGCCATGTTTAGGTATCTCTCATTCTGAGCTTCGTGGTTGTATTTACCATCTCTAAAACAATTTAGAACAGGAACAATAACTCCTTGTGGTGGTTCGTAAAACATAGATATAGAATTCTTAGACTATTTATAAGATTTTAGGTTCTCTAAACATCTTTTTGAGCATCTCTTAGCTTTTCCACACAAGGATCACAAAAGCCTAAGCCAACCTGTTTTAGATAACCTCCAGCTCTGCCTGGAAGATTCATAACACACTGTCCGTCTTCCACAAGACCATTACAATGGTTTTGATTTTGATCTACAATCATCTGAGAATCAGGAGCTCCTAATAACAATTCGCCTAAATGGTGTGCAGCTAACTTTACACCATTTTGACGAGCCACCTCAGCAACATCTGCAGCTACTTTTGGAATCCCTACAACAATAAGGTTACCATGATGTGAACTAGCATAAATATCATCTAACTCTTGGCCTCCAACTGATTTGTAAAAATGCTGCTGATCATTACCTAGAACTATATAATCTCGATGCACAACAACTATTGCTATATCATCAGGTGAGATAGAATCTGGAACGCATTTTTTAACATTCAAGTGATCTTTGTCCCCAAATTCAATAATATCATGGAGGGCATAATCTTCTGGTTTTCCTACAAGATCATACACTTTCTTTCTTGCATCAACAACAACATATTTACAAGTGCGTACAAGCTGTAATTGAAGAATAGGTTCAAAAACCTTAGGCACTGATTGTAGCATTGTTTCTAATAACCCGTTCTCAGTCTTATTCTGCCCTATCAAATGCACTAACATAAAGAGAGAAATATCTCCCTATTTATAAATACATTGTATACACCATATATATGTCAGAAATTTACCATCAATCCATTGAAAATCTACGATTTTGAATGTGCTCAGAAATCCAAAAGGATTTCTGACATGTGATTGATGGTAAATTTCTGATCATGCTCAGGAATTAAAAATTCCTGACAGTTTAAAAGAAAAGCTTAACAATAAAAAATACATAAAATAGAAGTAACACAAAGCCTTCCCACTGGGTAATCTCTTTTTCCTGCGTCATGAAGACAAGCATTAAAGTTGCCATGAGCATGAGAGGGAGTGCAAATGTAAGGATGCTTGCTGGCACAACAAGGTTGCTGAAAAATGCAGGTATGCTTGTAACAGCCATTGCATTAAAAATATTAGATCCTAGAACATTTCCTACCCCAATCTCCCCCTTGCCCTTTCTAACAACATCAATAGTAACTGCTAACTCTGGAAGCGAGGTTCCTAAAGCAACAACAGTAACTGCAATGAGCTCTGTTCCAACGTTTAGTATAGTTGAGATATCAATCACTGATCTGATAGTATACTCCGCCCCTAGATAGATAAACAATGCACTCAATAGCAAAATACCAACATCTAAAGAAGTCAGCTTATCTGCAGATAATTTCTTTACAGAAGAATCAGGGTGGCTCTTCTTAGTGTGAACCGTGTAAGTGATGTAGACAAAAAACGCAGTAAGACAGATAAGTGCATCACCCAAGCTAAAGACTCCATCCCAAATTGTCAGAGCAAAGAGAAACGATGTAGCCATAAGAAGAGGGAGATCAACATGCATCAGACTATAATTGAGTTTGATCTTTTTCGCAAGAATAGCAGCTAAGGCTAAAACCAAACAGATATTAGCAATATTAGACCCAACCACATTTCCTATAACAATCTCTGTCGAGCCTTTAAACACTGCAACAAGGCTGGAAACCAATTCTGGTAATGAGGTTCCAATTGACACAATAGTAACTCCAATAATAAACGGTGACAACCCAAAAAACAACCCAATCTTCTCAGCCCTGTCTGTAAAAATACTAGATGCTTTTACTAAAACGCAAAGGCTAACTATAAGTACTATTGCTGATAACATAAATGCCATATAATCACTCCAGATATTGGCCTTTATAAGGGTTTATTACTTTTGGTGAGTAGCAGGATAGGGTGAAGATTTGAAAACTACTTGAAAAACAAAAAAGTATAATCTAGCTTTCCAAAAATTTAAATACAACCTATACTTTCTCTTTTTTTATGAAACAAAATATTAAATCAAATGTTTCCTTAATTTCTCTAGTTACAGTTATCGTGACTGCGTAAGCAGCTCATTGTTTTCTCCACAAGAATTTTTCTAAGATTCTAGCTTGGGTTTGGTAAACCTATAAGCTTTTGTTGATGATTTGTTCTTTGAAGACATAAACTCTTTGAAATTATTTTTATTTTTTTAGATAATACAATCAAAACAATAGCGAGAGCATTCCACAAAACAGCTAATGAGACTGACAATGCTGTTTTTAACATTTCTCTATCAAAGCTCCTTGTTGAGGAAAGAATTCTTAGAAGACTTTGTAGGATAAGTGGGAGATTGCAGGTCAAAAACTAGAAAGCCCTCCAGACTGTGAGAGACCAACAAAGTTAGATTGCGCACAGCGCTTTGGTAAACGTTTGAGCCTCTTTCAGCTGGAGGACAAGTATTGGAATGTGGAGGGTTATTTAAATGTATTGCTGTACTGTGAAGAATTTCCGATTTAGGCCACTACAAAAACGATAGTTTTATATATGTAGTGGCCTATATATATAGTATGTTCTTAAGAAAGCGTAAAGTTGGGAAGAAAGTAAAGTATTATCTTATTCATAATTATCGTGAAGGGAAAAAAGTAAGAAGAATAGAGCGTTATCTAGGGTCGAATCTCAAGCCTAAACAATTAGAAAAACTTAAGGCAAGGGCAGAAAACATCATTCAAGCGAATATTAAAGAACTCAGTGCTTATTATCATGAATTATCCTTACAGGAGATTCATCAGTATCAGAACCTTGAAAAAAACATACAAATAAAAAACTTAGCAAAAATTGACTGGAAAAAGTTCACACAATCCTTCACATATCACACTAACGCTATTGAAGGCTCAGCAGTAGAACAAAAAGAAGTAAAGCAGCTGCTCAACAAAAATATAATTCCAGAGGACGCAGACGCATTAGAAACAATAAACGTAGCAAATACTATTAATTTTATTCGAACTACAAAAGAAAAGCTTTCCCTGAAACTCATTAATAAAATCCACTCTATGTGCTTTAAAGACACCAAAAGCTTCGCAGGAAAAATAAGAAAGGTAGATGTGGTCATAAGAGACCAGTTCGGCAACGTGCATCATAGAGGAGCACATCCAAAGCGAGTAAACACTCTCTTAAAGGACTTACTAGACTGGTACCACAAACATAAAAGCACGTATCCACCTCTACTCTTAGCAGCTGTTGTGCACAACCAATTTGAACATATACACCCCTACCAAGACGGAAACGGAAGAGTAGGGAGAATCCTCTTGAACTATATACTAATCCAAAACAAATACCCTCCAGTCAATGTAAGGCAACAAGACAGAATCAGATACTATGAAACCCTCCAAACATACCACAAAACAGGGGACCTTAAAACAACAATCAAGTTTTTATTAAATCAATACAAAAAAATGGGCCACTACAGAAAAGTAAAAAAGTAGAATTTGTAGGGGCCTAATCTTATCTAATTACCTTAAACAAGCTCTTCAACACCAGGTCTAACAGAATTTTCGAAAGCAGTTCTAACATCCTTTCTTGTCACAGTTTCCTCTATTTGGAGTTTGCAAAGATTTGTTGCGTTAAATTGTGCTGCGAGTTCATCAAAACTAGCCCTTAAATCAATAGGGCATCCGTTTGTTGCAAGATGCTGAAGTCCTTGAAGTTGAACCTGTGTACTCATTCCTGGAGCTAACTGAGCTACAAGGATATTAAAAGCACCCTCAATAGCTATCCCTACTGAATCAATATTTCCTGTGTATCCTTGAATAGGTTTAACCTTATCAGCAATTCTTACTACTTGACCTCCAGTGACTGAAGGGTGGGTAAGTGCTTCTATTGCAATGTCCTCTACTAAATCATCCTGGATCTCACTAGTGCCTTCTCCTCTTGCATATAGAAAAGGGTTAAAAGTTCCAGCTTTTTGTGCTAGTATAGCTTGAAATTCTGGATAAACAGCATTGAATCTTTTTTGTAAGGCAGCTTTATAGGAAGGAGTATCTCCATAATCTCTAGGATTTGGGAACTTAGATAAACCTCCTACTAATGGTCTAACATAACCTGAAACCCATCCAAATCTTATCTCTCTACCAGGTATGAAATCATTACCTCCAGATCCAACATTTACAATTAACAGTGGAGAAACATCTCTATCAGAATTATTCCCTCTATTTCCATAAATAGCAGCACACACAGCAGGAGCCTCTATAAAATTTTGATATGCTTGAGCTAATTCATGTTCTGCAGGTATATCTCCCCTGTTTTCATGTGAAAAATCAAAGCTTAATTGGTGTTCATGAGGAACCTGTGTAGGAGTAGTGAGTTGGTGTTCATGCGGAACATGTGTTTTGACATGTGCAACCATTGGAGTTGATCCTCCATATGCTGGAGAATCATCAGGATGAGGGTCACGTGGATCTCTTCTCCTCCCACTAGGGACTGCAAGAGCACCCGCAGCTAGCAACACAGTTGCTGCTGCATTTCGCATATATCTACCTGCTCTTTGACTAATAGAACGTCCTTGAGTAGGTTGTCTATATTGATTTTGTGGACTCATACAGTTAGAAAGTGGTATTAGCTTTATAAATTTTTACTCAATTTACCCCGCCCCTTGGGGCGGCTGGGTGCAAACGTTCTTATAGCTTCTGGGCTTTAAATCCAGTATGGATGTAGAACATGCAGCGCATTGCACGTATCGTATCAGATACCACATGGTTTTTTGTGTCAAGTACAGAAAGAAAATGCTACTTGAGAAGTCAAGGATTGAGTTTCTCAAAGAAATCATGACT
>JASMFX010000015.1 GCA_030751555.1 Candidatus Woesearchaeota archaeon
CATGAATCTGACCATCCTAACCTATGGAATATGGTAAAAGAAGTTGCACATGCATCACATATTCCCATGCCTAAAGTATACATCGTCCCATCACCTCAGGCAAATGCATTTGCCACAGGACCAAATCCAAAAAAAGCCTCAATTGCAGTAAACCAAGGAGTATTAGATCTTTTAGATGAAGATGAACTAAAAGGTGTTATCGCACATGAAGCAGCCCACATAAAAAATAGAGATATCTTAATCTCTACTGTGGCTGCCACCATTGCTGGAGTAATTTCTTACATTGCATTTATGGCACGATGGGGTGCATTATTTGGCGGATTCGGAAGAGATAGAGATGGTGGAAATATGCTTGAACTCTTGGTTTTAGCAATCTTAACGCCTCTACTAGCGACAATTATCCAATTAGCCATCAGCCGAAGCAGAGAATTTGTCGCAGATGCAACTGCAGCTAAAAATCTAAAAGATGGAAAAGGCCTTTCCTCAGCATTACATAAAATATCCGGATCAGTTGAACAACATCCTTATAGACCTTCATCAAAAACTGAAACAACAGCCCATATGATGATTTCCAATCCATTCCGTGGAAAAGGACTCTTCAAACTCTTCTCCACCCACCCAGAGACAAAAGAAAGAATGAGAAAACTAGAAAATATGAAATTTTAGTTTACTTTCTTTTCATAATATAACTTAAAAAAACAGGTCGTCCTTTCTCTACAGTACGTTCAAAATGTAATATTTCAAAATAAGGAATAAAAAGCTTCCTCAATTCTGAATCACTAAAATAGGATAGATATCTTTCTCGCTTAGTATGTGATTCTAATTCAATTCCTTCTTTACTTCCTTCTTTCATAGATAAACCTAGAATTCCATCCTTCTTAATAATCATACTAATTTTCTTAACTACTAATGGAATCTTCTTTTTAGGGAGATTAAGAAGACTCGCAAATGCCCAAACACCTTCAAATGAACCATCAGGAAAAGAAATATCCTCTAAATCCATCTGTAGAGTTTTCAACCCTTTTTTCTTGCATATAGCTAACATTTCTTTAGAAAAATCCACACAAAGTACATCAAGTCCATGTTCTTGAAAATAGGAGGCATGATTTCCAGGACCACACCCAAGATCAACTATCTTTTTTCCCTTGATCTTCTTTAGAAAAAGATCACAAAACTTTTTAACTTTAGTTTGAAAATGCTTTTCAAATTTCTGATCCAAATCCTTGGCAAATGCATTGTAAGATTCCTTTGTTATTTTTTTATAATCATCCATCGTACTCCCTCTCCAAAACCTCTTTTATCCTACGAGCTTTAGTAGGACCAATCTTATCAACTTTCTGCAATTTCTCCTCAGTAGCATTCACCAATTTCTTCACCGTCTTAAACTTCTTCAAAAGAGGCTTTGCCAATGTCCCCCCTACACCAGGCAAACTTCCCACAATAAACTCTTGCCATTGTTGAAGACTCATCTCTCTTTTAGCAGCATGTAAACTAAAATCTTTCCCCTCTAAATCTTGCTCACGTTTGGCAATAGCCAATAACACTCCTGCCGTATCTTTGGCATTCTTTGTACGAAGTACAGGAATACCATAACTCACAGCAATAGTTGCCAACATGCCACGAACAGCATTCTCATGAATATTACGAACACTATAAATATCCTCAACACCTTCTATAATTACAACAGGTCTTTCAAAACTCACCTTCAAATCCTTTAATTGCAATAATAACCGTCCATCAATGATAGAGTCAATAAAATCTTGAACCGTCTTATACTCTACACCCACTCTCCGACTAAGCACATAATCTCCGACTGGTAATTGTTCTAATTGTAATTTAGCATCTTCTTCCACAAGAGCCTTAATCACAGCACTCCCTTTCTCTCGATGGTCTGCATAGACAAGTAAATCTGTCCCCTCAGGCGTAGGCTTCTCTGCATAATCATGTAAAGTTTTAGGTTTTCGTAACATTGTCCCTAATTTACCCTTTAATTCCTCTAATGTTCTATGCATTCTCTTCTCCTTGTTTTGTGCAGCATATCGATATCCTTCATCTCGAGTCCCTTTGGTCAAGAGTACCGTTACTTTCCCCTTTTCCATCCTTCCAGTCCTACCTCTCCGTTGAATCTGACGAATAGCACTCGCTACAGGTTCATAAAAAATAACACTATCAACTTTAGGAATATCTAATCCTTCTTCACCAATACTAGTTGCTACTAAAACATTATACTCCCCTGATCTAAACTGATCCAAAACTTCTTTCTGCTCCTTCTGACTCATCCCAGTCCCTGCCTTTTTAGTCTGTCCAACAAATAATTTAGCACGAATTCCCTTCAAAGCATTCAACTCGCGTTCGACAACAACTGCATTGTCCCTATAATTGTTAAAAACAATAATTTTAGCTCCCGGATCTTCAAATTCTTTTGCAACAATTTCTCCCAAACGAACCAACTTAGGATGTTTGTATCCTTTCTCCATCAAATCTTCACATTTCACCAATGCACTTTTGAAATCAATATCTCTAACAATACTCTGAACAGCCTTCACTTTACTCGTTCTCCCATCTTGAGCCATTCTGCCTAAATACATTCCCAATGGCTCTACTCCTTGTGTTTCCAATAATTCCAAAGCATGTCCCATCTTCATAATCTCTGCCAAAACACTAATTCCTTGCCAAAGTATGGGATCTCTCTCGCCTGAGGCAATCTTCCCACGAACCTCAGCTTGTAACCCTAACAACAGTGACTTATTGGCATACTTCACATTTCCATATTTGAGTATTCCCCAACTTTTTAGTTTCTCCAATCTACCTTGTAAAAAATGCTCCAAATAACCCTGCATACTTTTTAATTCCTCAGACAATTCAACTTTCTCCCAAACTAATTCTACATCTTGTATGTAAGGTTTAACATCTGGATCACTATCAGTTCGAACTTCAATCCCATCTATAGATAAATTTTCACAAACCTCAGAAATAGTCTCCATATCACTCCCAGGACTAGCTGTCAAGGCAAGTATCCTGGGATAACGAGCTTTCTTCTCATACTGTTGAGCAACAAACACATACGCATAATTTCCTGTAGCTCGATGAGCCTCATCTACCCCTAAAAGACTGACATCAGCTAAATCTATTCGATTACTCAAAATATCATTCTCCAATCCTTGAGGAGTAGAAAATATAATCTGACACTCCTTCCACAACTCTTTTCGTTTTTCAGGACGAACCATCCCAGTAAAGATGGCAACCTTTTCATCATCAATCTCAAAATGTTCTAAAAAAACAGATTTGTATTGCTCAATAAGTGGTTTTGTTGGTCCTAAAAATAAAATCTTAGACTGAGGATATTGTTGTAACCTCTGAGCCGCCAACAACAAAAAGATATTAGTCTTCCCCATACCGGTTGGCAATACCACTAATGTATTCTTCTCAGCAGCAGTAGCCAATATAGTCTCTTGATACAACCGAGGAGTAAAATTCTTAATCATAAACAGCATAAGCCAAAGTAAACTTATAAGGCTTTTCCCCCTACTTGTCCTGTGGTAGCCTCAAAAAGCCAATATTATACCAATTTACTAGAAATCCTTACTAAACAATAAACCTTTGCTATGCAAATAATAAGTAGTTAACCATCCAAAACCAAACAAAAACACCATTACCCCTCGGTTACCATACTGAACTAAACTACTGCCAATTAAGAAACCAACTAAGAATCCAAAGATAATCAAGAAAAACTTAAAATGCCCAGATTTTTTAGTCCTATACCATAATTTTCCAAATAACATTCCTGATAAAAAAATAATTATGTAACTCACAACAGCTGATGTGCTCGTCAGACTCACGATAAATCCGATTACAAGAACTAAAAAAGCGATAGCCTCAGGCCACTCAAGTAAAAAATTAAATTTTGCCATGTTAAAAATAATTCCAAGCTCCTACTTCAAATGATACGTAGTAGAGCAACCATATAATACCTCCTATTATTAATCCAAGAATCCAAGAATACACTCCAAATCCAGCCAAAACAGTATATCCTAAAACACTTCCAAAAATAAAAGCAAACGTTAATCGTGAATGAAAGAATAGCTTACTCCCATCAAGCGGAGGAATCGGTAATAAATTCCAAACAGCAAAAGCCAAATTAAAAATAAACAGTTTATTCAATAAAGCGTTTCCTCCAGAAAAGAAAATCAGCTCCACGGATTTAACCAAAGTTGCCATAACAATGGAAGCAATCGGTCCACAAAGTGCAACAATACTAACTCCTAAAGTGTTAGGACCATATCTAAAAAATCCTAACCTATGAATCACAGAATGGTGGGCCCAAAAACTACCGGGAATTAACACCCAAATATTTCCTCGAGAAACTAATGTAAAAATTACACCAATAAGTGCTCCATACCACCAAAGTTGATACTCGACCCTAAATCCTGCACTAAACGCAGCCAGCCTATGTCCTGTCTCATGAGCTATTACACTCAGCCCTACACCAACGGCAATAAGAATAAAATGAACAATCCAAGAGGACAAATTGAAAGTCTCACTTCCGTCATTGAATGCAATTATAAAAGTCAACACCAAAGTAGTAATAACCAAAGCTTTCTTCTCTTCTTTGTTAAAGGGATAATATCTCTTAATCTTATCCCAATAATTCCTTGGTCCTGTGGCCATACTCCATTATCGGGTATGAACGTATAAAAATGTTTCTACACAACATCAATATTCTTAGAATTCCCTTTAATAATATCAATCATCTCTTTTTCGTGACCTGCACCAACGATAGCAA
>JASMFX010000016.1 GCA_030751555.1 Candidatus Woesearchaeota archaeon
ACAATAAACTCAATAATAAAGAAATCAATAATAAACGCTATTGCCCTTTTTAGAAGAGAAGCATTTACATTAGCCTTTGGAATTTTTAGATCCATAGGTTGAAGCTAAGATTGTTGGTTTATAAATATTGTTCTTTTCACACCCTCATCTCAACATCCTAAAAAAAGCATCAAATACTGCAGTATCCGTAGTTATCTGAAAGAATTCTCCTCCAAGAGCATCAACAAAGCTGTGGATCTTAGTAGCATGCTCATCTAATTTCTTTTGAAAAAAGCTCTTTATCCTAGGACTCACATAGGATTTAAGCCTGGAACCAGTTTCAGAGTCTATAAAATCACACTCTCCATCAAAAGCAAGGTTTTTTTCAACAGGATCAAGAACTTGGACAACTTTTAATTGCTGCTTTCCAAGGTGAAAGAATGCTTGTTCAATAACTTCAGGATTTATAAGAAAATCAGATATTACGATAACGAGAGATTTTGAACCAATACTCCTACGGTAATGGGAAAAGCTTTTGTCCATTAAAGATTTTCCTTGAGGCTTTACACTTTCTAGATACTTAAGCATAGGACCAATAGTAAACCTACCCTTCGCAGGATTAAAGAGGGAAACATCCTCTGCAAAAGTAGAGAAATGCACTTTCTCATTATTCCTTGATGCCAGATAGGCAAAACCAAGAGCAAGCATCGATGCATAGTCAAATTTTTTCAATTTTCCAAATTCCATGCTAGCGCTGCTATCAACAATAATATGCACAACAAGATTCCTTTCCTCTTCATAATTCTTAATAAAAAAATCATCTGTTCGTGCAAATACCTTCCAATCTATATTTCGAAAATCATCTCCAGGTGCATAGATTCTATGGTCTTTAAAGATCAGCCCCTTTCCCACAGCCATAGATTTCTTCTCACCAATAAAATTTGAGGTGACACGCTTATTAATGAGAAGGTTTAACCTATCCAACTGTTTCAAAAAAGAGGTATCAATAACCATTTATTTCACCTTTTCTAGTAATGATTTTACTGCATCGTCAGTTGACATACCCTTACGCTCAGCCTCGAAATTAAGGATAATCCTGTGCCTCAAGATAGGATAAGCCATTGCATGCACATCCTGCTTGCTCACAAAATTCCTTCCCTCTAGCAATGCTCTTGCCTTTGCAGCCATAATCAAACCAATAGAAGCCCTAGGTGATGCACCATACTGCAATAAGTCAGGCATATTCCTTGTAGCAGATATAAGATTCACTACATGCTTCTTCAGATCTGATGCTATTGGCATTTTCTTTGTCATTTCCTGCAGAGTTGCTATATGGCTCTTATTGAGCAAAACTTTTACTTTTGGGTTGGATTTTTCACTAGTGTATTTATTGACAATTTCATACTCTTCATCTACTGAAGGATAACCAACCTTAAGCTTAAGTAAAAACCTGTCTGATTGAGCTTCTGGCAAAGGATAAGTGCCTTCCTGCTCAATAGGGTTCTGAGTTGCCAAAACAAAAAAAGGCAAGTCTAATTTAAACGTGCTATTACCCACAGTTACCTGACGCTCCTGCATTGCCTCTAACAATGAACTTTGCGTCTTTGGTGTTGCTCTATTTATCTCATCTGCTAATACAATATTAGCAAATATCGGCCCTGGTTGAAACTTAAAGCTTCGCTTGCCACCAGTTTCCTCAATAATATAGGTCCCAGTAACATCGCTTGGCATTAAGTCAGGCGTATTTTGTATTCTACTGAACTTCAAATTAAGAAGCTCAGATAAGGTCTTGACTGCTAATGTTTTAGCTAGTCCAGGAAAACCCTCTAATAGAGCATTGCCATTAGCCAAAATAGCAATCATAATCTGCTCTATGATCTCCTCCTGCCCGATAATGACCTTACCCACTTCCTTTTTCAGGCTATCAAATGTTGCTTTATAGCTCCTCATATTGTGTCACCTCGTTTACTCGTTTGAGCAAAAAAAATTGTAAAAGCTCTGTTTCTTTTTTCCTTTTTGTATCCTTAATTAGTTTCATCTTTATCACCCTGTGCTAGCTGTTTTTAAAAAGTAATTCTTAACTAATTCCATATGCTCTTGAGAGACAGCTCCCTCGCTTGAAAGCTCTGCCTCCTGAGTAAAAATGTCCTCTGGAAACAACCGATTCTCTTCAAATTGCTTGTAGGTAGGATCAAAAACATTACGTGTAGAAAGCTCAACACTTGCGCTATAAACACTCAGATCAACCTGATCATCTCCTAATTCTGCCAGCCTTGCCTCTCCAAAGATGTTTCTTTCATTTTGATCACCAATTACATTTTCAAGCCCTGCGCCTCCCCCCTCATTTTCTCCCCTTCCAATTGTAGGCTTAAAGCTATCTGGAATTCTATCTATGGCTCCTACCACATCAAAATAAAAGCCTATATGGCTGAAAAAGATCATAAGGAAACCTATTGAGATAATGATGCCTATTTTAATCGATGATTTCCGCAGATTGATAAAAGATGCTAAGGAAACTTTCTGTAAATCACTCTTGG
>JASMFX010000017.1 GCA_030751555.1 Candidatus Woesearchaeota archaeon
TTTAATTTCTTTACCTTTTGTTCCTATTAATGTGATAATGTCTTTTGCGTCAGGAGATTCGGCTTCATATTCTATTCCAGCATATACATCTTCAGTATTTTCTCTGAAGATGATCACATCTACCTTTTCAGGTGCTTTCACCGGTGCTGGTATGCCTTGAAAATAGCGTACTGGTCTGATGCACTGGTATAAGTCGAAAATTTGTCGTAAGGAGACATTGAGGCTTCGGTGACCTCCACCCACCGGAGTTTCGAGGGGGCCTTTGATGGTAATGCCGAGTTCTTTGATTCTTTTTAATGAATCCTCTGGAAGGAGTTCTTTGCCCTGTTTTTGGGCTTTCTGGCTCACGATGATTTCTTCCCAATCAATTTTCTTTTTTCCTTTGTATGCTTTGGCTATTGCTTCGTCTAGAACTTTTTTTGCCACAGGTGTAATATCCACCCCAATACCATCTCCTTCGATAAAGCCAATAATAGGATTATCAGGAATCTTCCATTTGTTATCTGCAAAAGTTATTTTTTCCCCCATCTATCTAGGAAAAGGTTGCTTCTATTTAAAGGTATACTGTGAGGTTCAAATCATTTTTGAAGTTCCAAACTAAAAGTATTTAAATCTGGGGCTCGTCTGTTTTTGTGAGAGCATATGCTGCTAAATGTATCAAAGGTTGAGGAATTTTACAAGGATTATTCTAAAGGGGTAACTAAAGCTAGAGAAAAATTAGGAAAACCCATGACCTATGCAGAGAAGATTCTCTATGCTCATATGATCGATAATTCCCCTGTAAAGAGGGGAGAGGGAGATGTTAATTTGAGGGTAGATAGGGTTGCGATGCAGGATGCAACAGCCCAGATGGCAATTCTGCAGTTTATCTTGACTAATCAGGAGAAGGTAGCTGTTCCTTCAACAGTGCATTGTGACCATCTTATTAGGGCTCAGCTTGGTGCAGAAAAGGATTTGCAGGTTGCTGAGCATGAAAATAATGAGGTGTATGGATTTCTTAAAAGTGCTGCGAATAAATATAGGATGGGATTTTGGAAGCCTGGTAGTGGGATAATTCATCAAGTAGTTTTGGAGAATTATGCAGTTCCTGGGATGTTGATGATTGGGACAGATAGCCATACGCCAAATGCAGGTGGTTTAGGGATGGTAGCCATTGGTGTCGGTGGTGCTGATGCTGTTGATGTCATGGCTGGTGAAGCGTGGAGTGTTACGATGCCTAAATTGATTGGAGTTAAGTTGATAGGTAGGCTAAGTGGGTGGACTGCTCCAAAAGATATTATTTTAAAAGTTGCTGAGAAGCTGACTGTTAAAGGTGGAACAGGAGCTATTATTGAATATTTTGGTGAGGGTGCTCGGACAATAAGTGCTACTGGAAAGGCAACCATAACTAATATGGGTGCTGAGATTGGAGCAACAACTTCTTTATTTCCCTATGATGATCACACATCCCAATATCTGGATGCGACAGAACGCCAAGAGGTAAGGGTGCTGGCTGACACGGTTAAGAATGATTTAGAAGCTGACAATGAAGTGGAGGAGAATCCTGAGAAATTTTTTGATAAAGTTATTGAGATTGATCTTACAACGCTTGAGCCCCACATTGTAGGTCCGTTTACCCCTGATCTTGCTAGGGGTGTGAGCAAGATGGGATCTGATGCTGCGGAAAATGGTTGGCCTGTGGATTTGAAGTATGCTTTAATTGGGAGCTGCACAAACAGCTCTTATGAGGATATGTCTAGAGCTGCAAGCGTGGCTAAGCAGGCAGCTGCCAAAGGGCTAAAGGCAAAGTGCGGGTTTATGATAACTCCAGGTTCTGAACAGATCCATAAAACAATCCAGAGGGATGGCCAGCTTGAAGCATTTGAAAAGATTGGTGGGCAAGTTTTAGCTAATGCTTGCGGACCCTGTATTGGGCAGTGGAAGAGAACTGATGTGGGGGAAGGGGATAAAAATTCTATTATTTCATCGTATAATCGCAATTTTAAAAGTAGAAATGATGCAAATCCAGGGACGCATGCGTTTATTGGTAGCCCTGAGATTGTGACTGCCTATGCTCTTGCCGGTAGCTTGGATTTTAATCCTCTTACAGATGAGATTGAGGTTGATGGGGGCAAGATGAGATTGGATCCTCCAAAAGGAGATGAGTTGCCTTCTTCTGGTTTTATTTTTGACAGGACTGGATTTATTGAGGGCAATGGTAAGGGAGAAGTTGATATTAATCCAGATAGTGATAGGTTAGCTTTTTTAGAGGTGTTTGGATCCTGGGATAAAGCCAAGGATTTTAACGATATGTTTGTGTTGGTGAAAGCAAAAGGCAAATGCACAACAGACCATGTCTCGCCTGCAGGACCCTGGTTAAAGTATAGAGGACATTTGGATAAGATTAGTGATAACATGTATACTGGAGCTGTAAATGCTTTTTCTGATAAAGTAGGAGAGGGAAAAGACATTCTGACTGGTAAGGATGAATCTTACCCTGCAATTGCCCGGAACTACAAAAAAAATGGAAAAGGATGGGTGGTTATTGGAGATAGCAACTATGGTGAAGGCTCTTCACGTGAACATGCTGCCATGGAGCCTCGATACTTGGGTTGTAGAGCAGTGATTGCTAAGAGTTTTGCCCGTATTGCAGAGACTAATCTTAAGAAACAGGGTTTATTGCCGTTATGGTTTGCTAATGAAAATGATTATGATAAAATTTTGGAAGATGATATGATAAGTTTTTTGGATTTGGATATTAAACCTGGGGAGGAAATTGGGGTTGAGATTAAGCATGCTGATGGAGCTATTGAAGTGATTAAGACTAAGCACACTTTTTCTGATGAGCAGATTAGATGGTTTGAGCAAGGATCTGCGTTGAGTTTTATTAGAAAGACACATGCGGATTCGTAAACATATAGTTTGTAGTATAGGAGAGTTTAAATACTACCAGGGTGACTAAGCTACAACTCATTAGAGTGATATATCATGATCCTAAGACGAAGAAATTCAATATCGTATGGTATTCCTGATTCTTCTGGTTATTCATCAGATGTTAATGTTTTTGCTCAGCCTCATGACTCCAATCGATTAAATCAATATGGTTCTCGGCCGAGGGATGTATTTTTTGGAGGAGGGAGTTCTCCAATGGATATGGATTCCCTAGTTATGAGTCAGATGAGAGAGGTTAGTGGTTCAGTTGTGAATCGTTTTAGGAGGGGAATTACCTATCTTGTAAGTACTGCTTTGCTAATAAGCCAGTTTGGTTGTTTGGGAGAAGGGATTGCATATGATCTTAAGGATAGGTTTGGTAAATCTAAGAGTGAACAGGAATCTTCAGTAGAAACGCTTGGGCAGGAGGTTTCGATTAATTATTTTAATAGTAGGAGAAGAAATCTTGTTGATCAGGCAGGGGCTATGAGGAAGGCTAATGATAAGAAAGAGTGGCTTGCTCTGAATGAAACCATTACAGGATATACAGAAGCTGGAGAAGATGGGAAAATTGAGTGGCTCAGAGCGATGGATTATAAACTGAATAACCGGAAGGGAAAAAGAAAAACAATGAATGAATGGAAGCATATTGAGAGCAATAAATTTGCTGTCTCTCTAAAGTTAGCAAGAGGGTTATATCTGATTGAGCAAAAGAGGGCTGCTGAGTTGCAGGATGGGCCTTATTAAGAGATAGATTATTATAGATCACTGTATTTTTCTGATAAAATGAATATTGCGATTATCACTGGAGCTTCTTCTGGTTTAGGATATGATTTTGCCAAGCAGATTGATTCTAGTTATAGATTGGATGAGATCTGGTTGATTGCCAGGAGGAGGGAGAGACTGGTGAAGCTTAGTAAGGAATTGAAAACCAAGGTTCGTGTGTTGGATCTAGATCTGACCAAAGATAAGGATTTGGAGCGGATTAGGTCTGCGTTGGCTAAGGAGAAACCTATTGTAAGATTGCTTGTTAATAATGCTGGATATGGTCCTCTCGGTGAGTTTACCAATGTTGCAAAGGAGATGTACCTCAATATGATGAAACTCAATATGGATGCAGTTGTAGAATTGACCTATGATTGTTTGCAGTTTATGGAAAAAGGTTGTGCAATTATCCAGGTTGCCTCGTCTGTTGGCTTTATCCCTATGCCTCGTTTCAGTATCTATGCAGCTTCGAAGGCATTTGTCTTGAGTTTTAGCAATTCCCTCTATGTGGAGTTGAAGAAAAAAGGGATTCATGTATTAGCTGTCTGTCCTGGAGCTGTTAAGACTGAGTTTTTTCAGGTGGCGAAGAGTAATATGAATAGAGGGGCTAGGAGTAGCGATGTTGTTCGGAAGGCATTGCGTGATTGTAGGAAGAAGAGGATTATCTCTGTTTATGGAGCTAAGACTAATATTTCTCTGTTAATTGCTAAGTTTTTGCCTAGGAGGTGGCTTTTGGCCATGGTAGAAAGGGCATCGAAAAGCTTTTAAAGGGTCTCAGGTTTCTGAAAGGTATGAAAGGCGTAATAGTAAATTATAGGCAAGGAAGACACACTATTAAACATAATCATCTTATTATTGAGGTAGATGGTGTTTCTGATAAAGAAAAAGCAAGTTCTTTAGTTGGTAAAAAAGTTGTCTGGGAAGCTCCAGGTAAGCTAAAAAAACAACTTACTGGAAAGGTAGCTTCTGCACACGGTGGAAAAGGAGCTATTAGAGTTATCTTTGAGACAGGCATGCCTGGACAGAGTCTAGGTAAAGAAGTTAAGATAGAATAAAAAAAACCTTAATTAATTTTTGGGATTAAAAATTATTTAGCTTTGGCAGCTTTCTTGGCTTCTTGTCGAGCTCTTTTATACAAACGATAGAGTAATACTGCGTGATCCTCTACAGTTTTGATTTTCTTAAGTTCACTTGCATGAGCTTTGTTCCAATGCTCGTCTTCTGATTTTAAATCTTCCTCAGGAAAAGCCTCTTTCTTTAGTGCTTTAAAATTGGCCTCATGGTTTGCGTCTTCCCCGATGACAGTATGAAGGATGTTGATCATTACGAGATGGAGTGCTTTGATTCTTTGGCATTCGCTATCTACTGCCGTATTAAGTCTTTCAATAAATGGCTTTGCTGCTGCCTCATCCTTTGCCTGGACTAACCCCTTCACGTGTACTTTAATTTGAGAGACATCACTACCTATTTTTCTTCTCTTTGCTGCTCCTTCACTGAATTGCATAGCTTCTGTGGTGTATTTTTGTTGCCAGACTCGGAGATCGCCCTTTCTTATGTTTCCCCAGTCGTTACGAATCGCCATACACGCATCACCTATTTTTGAATCAACATCTGCTAGGGCATTCTCGACTGTAGCTTTGGGAGGATCTGCTAATTTTTCTGCTTTCTTTTCAGCAGGCTCTAAAATTTTTCTTAATTCACGATAGAGAACTAATTCTGAATTGTCAGCAAGTTTAACCAGGCGTCCAATCTCATCACCTGTTAGTTCAATCTCTTCTTCAGTAGCTTTATCTACCTCTTCAACCTTGCCTCTTTGAACTGCCGCTTCAAACTGAGCTATAATCTCTTTTCTTTTATCTCTTTCCTTGACAAAGAGAACATTAAAATCAAGAATTCCCTCCATGCTTACAAACATATCTGGAGTTAAACGTAAACTGAATGCAGACTCTCCGCCGAAAAAATCTCCTGTAGCCATTTTATCACCTTTTTAGTATGAATAACCTATTTAGACATCAAAGGTTTATTAACTTTTCGTTGTCATTTGTTTCTGATGAACTATTACAGCCGTAAACAGAAACATTTATATCCTGTTTTGATTGGATTTTAGTATGAAGATTCTTATTAGTGCTCAGTCTGCTACCAAGATGTATGGGGGGATAAAGCGCTTTGTAGAGAGATATGCTGCTTCTGTTAATGCTGATACCTATATCTTGATGAGGAAAAATATGAGCAAACCATATCTGCTAGATGGGCAGGTGGTAGAAAACGTAAAAAAGGCTATCAAGGGTATTAAGCCAGATGTAGTTCATATCCAGTCTATTTTAGATGCTGCATCTTTTGAAGGATTAATAGATACCTACAAAGGCATACCTACTGTCTATTTTTGTCATTCATTAATTGAAGATTTTTATGATTCTCCTTATTTAAACAAGGAAATGACAGAGAAGCAGCAAGGTGCTCAGAAAGAGCTGTTTGAGAAGGTGGATAAGGTTGTTTTTTTTAATCAATACAATGAGCATAAAGCCCTTAATCAGTATGAGTGCTTAGAGGGAAAGACATTTGTTATGAATCATGGTATTCAGAAAGTTCCAATAACAAAGATTGAAAGAGAACCTAAGACTATCCTCTATGTGGGTAGATTAGCATGGGAAAAGGGCACTAAGGAGCTTGCAGAGGCGTATAGGCAACTTTATGAGAAAGATCCTGAGTATAAATTATTGCTTGTGGGGAGCTGTATTGATAGGTTCTTGTTGGATAAGCTCAAAGAGGTATTGGAAGGAACCTCATATCAATGGATTGATTGGGTTGAACAAGAAGAATTGAGAAAATACTATACTACATCAAGCGTGCTTGTTATACCCTCTTTTTTTGAAAGTTTTAATCTAGTAGCTTTAGAAGGCCTTTCTTATGGAATCCCTATATTAATGAGCGATATTCCTGTTTTCAAGGAAAAGTTTATCTCTTTGGGTTTAGCAAAGAGCATTGGAGCTGTTAGTAAAGACAATATTACAGAAGCTTTGGAGTCATTCTTTGCAGCACCTTTTTCAGGAAGGATATTGCCTGAATCTTATGGTTATGACAGTTTCCTACGAGCCATGGCAGGAGTGAATAAAAGTGTGTTAGGAAAGGAAAATCTCATTCTCAGATTGATTAAACGTGTGTATAAATAAGTATTATTAAGTAATTCTATTTATTATTAAGTATTATTACATAGAAATACTTAAATATAAGTAAAAATACATACTTTTTTTGAGTTAAAACCAAAAGATTTAAATACTGTGTGTAGAATTAAGTAAATTTATTGTAAAATACATTAGAATAAGTAATATTATACATGGCTCGACCAAAATCAAACAAGGACCGGTATAACTTTTTGATAGATCGAGATGTCTACGAAGATTTTTCTTTAATTTGTGATGAAGAGGGAATGGTAAGGAGCAAGCAGCTTGAGAAATTTATGAAGAAGTTTATTGAGCAGCACAAAGAAGTATTGAGGTCTGTAAAAGATGAGAAAAAGTAAACTAATCTTATTTGTAGTACTTTTTGCTTTGATTTTGCCTATTGTTAATGCTCAGATTGAAAGCTCAATAGAGTTTGTAGGCACAACAATATTTAATTTCTTCCTTAATGATTATGTTGTTTTCTTTGTAATGATCATTTTCTTGTATATTCTACTTTATGGTGTTTTTAGAGCAGGCCTAAATAGAATTCCATCAATAGCTCAGGGAGGCCATACTGGTAAGATTGGCGCTGGATTGGCTATGTTGGCTGTTACAGGCTTTATGTATTATTTTATTGCACAAGGTATAAAGGAGACGCTAGCGAATATATTAACCCCTATCGGTTTTTTTGGAGGTGTTGCGTTAGCATTCCTGGTTTTCGGATTCTTTTGGTATACTATGCAGGATGGAGAGGGTAATAAAAACTGGGCTATGGCATTTATTGCAGGCGGCCTTGCTTTCTTGTTTTGGGGACAGCTTACTGAGAGCCCTAATGCCATGTCATGGGGATGGGTATTACTTATTATTGGATTATTTGGAGCTTTTGCAAGTTCATTTGGCGGCGGCGGAGAAGGAGGTGCAGGCACTGGTGGAAGAGGCGGAGGCCCTCATAGAGATACAGGCGAACAAAGAAGATGGAGACCTGGGCCAAGACACCC
>JASMFX010000018.1 GCA_030751555.1 Candidatus Woesearchaeota archaeon
TTTAACTAGATACCCCGCCCCTTGGGGCGGCTGGGAGCTTCATTTACCTTCGATAAATCTCTCTTCTTTTATGATAGTTTTTTCAATTTCTTGAACATCTTTCTTAATTACATCTTCTTCATGATGGATCCATTTGTAGATAGGCTCTCTGAATATATAGATGATTAGCATGAAGATAATCAGCATTACATAGGAGACCACTTTAGCTGAGAGTAATCCGTATTGAAGCTCCTCACCCAATGAAGCAAGTAGGAGAAAATGAGGGATATAACCAAGCACGCTTGCCACTAAAAACTTTTTCCATGAGAGCTCATTGATTAATCCACTAGCATAGCTAATAAGATCATTAGGAAAGAAAAACTGTGTTCTGCATAAAAAAATGATAATCAAGCCATGACGATGAAAAAAAGTATCAAACTTATCAAGCTGCTGAACATGAAACATCCTCTCTATCAATGGCCTACCAAACTTCTTTGATATGAAAAAGGCGAATAAGGAACCTATGGTAATAGCAATAAGGTTGATTAGGGTGCCCATCCAAACACCATAGAGATAACCTCCTGCAATTGAGAGAACCTGTCCTGGCAGATAAGGGATCACTACCTGTAGAATCTCTATTGAAAACAGGGCCAAAGGACCAAAAATTCCAAAGCTTGCTATGAAAGTCTTAAGTTCATTTGGACTTGAGACAAGATCCCAGTAAACATACGCATAATACCCTATTACTGCTAGTGATCCAATAATAAAGATCAGGCCAATTATGGTTTGTATCCCTAGTTCTTCTTTGACTTTTTGATCCATAAGCCTTTCCGACATATAATCCCATATAAATATTGCTATTTTTGGAGAAGCAAATACCCAGACCATCCCATTGTACCTTTTGGAATTTCGGGTACACACTAACAGCCTATTTTTCCTATCTCTCCATTATTTAAGAAACTTATTTATACAACCTAGCCTGAGTAAAAACATGGCAAAACTTCGCTTATTTCCAGAAATAGAACCCTATAAAAAAGGATACCTTAAAGTGGGTGGAGGTCACAGACTTTATTACGAACTTTGTGGCAATCCTGAAGGAAAGCCATTGTTAGTAGTGCATGGCGGCCCAGGTGCTGGATGCACCCCTAAACATCGAAGAGAGTTTAACCCTAAGGTTTGGAACATTATATTATTAGATCAAAGAGGGGCTGGAAGATCAAAACCAGTCACTTCAATAAAACAGAACACTACTTGGCATCTGGTAGATGACATTAAAAAACTCTTGGAAAAATTAAAGATTGATAAAATCTTTTTAAGAGGAGGTTCATGGGGATCAACACTCTCTCTTGCATATGCCATAACCTACCCAGAGACAGTCACTGGCATGCTCATAAGTGGTATTTTCCTCTCAACTAAAGAAGAGATGGATTACTTTATGAAAGGTGGCAACTCCACCCACTTCCCAGAAGCATGGGAGCGTTTTATCTCCATGGTTCCAAAAAAAGAAAGAGCAAATGCTGATAGAGCATACTTTAAACGTATCACCGGAAGGAACAGAAAAAAAGCCAGAGAGTATGCTTTTGAATACGCCTATTATGAATTTTCCTTGTTGAAAATGAACACAACAGAAAAAGAGATTAGGAAAAAACTAAAAGACATTAATTATCTAGCCTTTGCAAAAATTGAATCCTATTATTTAATGAACAAGTGTTTTCTTAAGGAAAACTGGATCATTAAAAACGCAAAGAAGATAGAAAACATTCCCTTAACCATAATTCATGGCAGACACGACACAGTTACTATACCCAAGGCAGCTTATAACCTCCACAAAGCCATCCCAAAGTCACGCTTATTCTTTACCCAAGGGTCTCATGCTTCTTCAGAACCAGATACAAGAAAGAGATTTCTCAAAGAGATGAAGAGATTTGAAATGATAATCAAATAATCAAAAAAATAAGAAAAAAATTAAATTATT
>JASMFX010000019.1 GCA_030751555.1 Candidatus Woesearchaeota archaeon
CTTATTACATTCAGGGCATTATTAACCTCATGGGCAATGCCTCCAGTTGTTTGGATAGTTGCTTCTCGTGCTGCAACCCGGCGCATTTCAGCTAGATGGGCTCTAAAATCATCTCTCCTCTGATCTGGGAGGACTTGTAAAAAATCTTCTGTTTTCTTGTCTAATTCACTTGCCATACAGGTAGCAAAACAATGGGTTATTTTTAAATCTTTCCTTGTTTACCATTGAATGGTGAGGATTACGAACCTATTGGGATTAGACCAACCTTTTTATACTAGAACTGTTCATATTGGATTACTTAACCCGTTTCGGCGGGAAAAGAGGTGCAGTCAGGGGCTCTGCCCCTGGCTTCTATTACCATGGCTAGGAAAAAGGAAGTTAATAAATCAGGAAAAAAGCTTGCTCGACCAATACGTGTTGAAGGGGATATTTCTCGAGGAAAAGGTATAGGGCATAAAATTTTCGGATCTCGTGAAAAGGATTTTTATCATGATGATTTTGCATTTGATAAGAGGCATTACGGAGTTTACATTCTTATGATCATTATTATTGTTCCTACCCTGGCTTACATTATTAATCCTAGTCCTGATTCAGCACCAAACGCCAGGGTTTCAGGGACTGAGCAGCTTGTTGTAAAAAACACTATTGGTGAGGCTTATAATATCATATTAGAGGATAATGAGCCTGATACGAGGTCATGGCCAATTGCTTTGCTGATTTTTAGCTTAGTTGGTTTTGTTTTAGGAACCTTTGTCTATCTTCATCATCAGCAAAGGTATCATAAAAAACATGGTGTGAAGGATAAGGAATAATTCTTTTACTGTTGAGTTGACATTCCGATACGTGGATCTTTTTCGGCCGCAATATTTTCTCGTAGCTTTTGTTTCTGAATATATTTCACATAATTTTTTCTCTCCCCCTACCCAGGTATGGGGAGAGAAAAAATCAGGCTGTTATTGGGGTGTGCCCGAAATTTACAAAGGTGTAAAGAGGGCCAGAATGCTAGGCAGCCGAGATTTTCCCAATAAAGTTGACAGTTTTTATTAAAGTCAAACCACCCAACATGCTACCTTGTGTCAAGGGCCCGCCCCAACCTACGTTGTCTTTTTTAGGTGGGAGTGTATGTTTCATTTCGTGTGATGCCTCCCCCTTGTTTTGGACCCCCTTTATTTACTAACCTTTTTAAACCTCCTTCTTTTCTTATTAATTATGAATGAGGAATATTTAGCAGAACTTGTAAAGTATATTACAAAGAAAAAGCCTACTAAAAAGAGTCTTAACAGTTTCAAGGTCAGGCTCTGCAAAAAGCATAAATTGGGTAAGATTCCCAAAGATATAGATATTCTTCTTGCTCTTTCACCAAAGGATCTTAAAAGAGTTAAGAAATATCTCATAACAAAGCCTGTTAGGTCATTGTCTGGAGTTACGGTTGTTGCTATGATGGCTGCACCTCGTAAATGTGCTCATGGAACTTGTACTTTCTGCCCTGGAGGTCCTGGGAGTGTTTTTGGCGATGTTCCTCAGAGTTATACTGGGAAAGAGCCTTCCACAATGAGGGCATTGAGGAATAAGTTTGACAGTTATTATATTATGATGAATCGGTTGGAGCAGTATATCTGTGCAGGGCATCTTCCTGATAAGGTGGAGATTATTATTCAGGGTGGAACATTCCCCAGTTACCCTCGTAAATATCAGAGGGATTATGTTACCTATGCTCTTAAGGCGCTGAATGACTTTTCAAGGATTTTTTTCCCAAAAAAGCTAAAAGGTGAGATTGATTTTGCAAAGTTTAAGAAATTCTTTGCATTACCTGGAGATATTTATGATAAAAAAAGGGAAGCACTACTATTTAAGAGATGGAAAAAGATACGAGGGAAGAGCACACTCGAAAGAGAGCAATTGCGAAATGAGAAAGCAAGGTTAAAATGTGTTGGTCTCACTATTGAAACAAATCCTCAATACGCTCGGTTAGCTCATGGAAACATGATGCTTAGTCTTGGATGCACTAGGGTTGAGTTAGGAGTTCAAACGCTTTATGACAAAGTGCTGAGGAAAACAAACAGAGGCCATGGGTTGCAAGGCACTATTGAGGCTATTCACATTTTAAGGGATTTAGGATTTAAATTAAATTTTCACATGATGCTTGGATTGCCAGGCGTTACTAAGTCAATGGATCTTAGGGCTTTGATTAAACTATTTCATGATGAGGATTATAGGCCAGATATGTTGAAAATATATCCCTGCATGGTTATGCCTGGGACAAAACTGTTTAAGGAATGGAAAAAAGGAAAGTTTAAGCCAATTAACACTAAACAATCTGCTGAGTTAATAGCACGATTCAAGGAATACTGTCCTGAGTATTGCAGGATCATGCGTGTTCAGAGAGATATTCCCACGCATATTACCTCTGCGGGGGTTGATAGGACAAATCTAAGGCAGTATGTTGAAGTACAACTTAAGAAGAGAAAGATTACTTGCTCTTGCATAAGATGCAGAGAGATTGGAAGATCTCCATCTCCTAAGATAATAAAAAAGGTTAGCTATGTTGTGAGCCAATACAATGCAGCAAATGGCAATGAATTTTTCATAGAGGCTCTCAGTGGGAATGCGCTTGTTGGATTTTGCAGATTACGGTTTCCTGGAAAATATTTGCGTAAAGAGATTGAGGATGATGGTGCCCTTATCAGAGAGCTTCATGTTTTTGGGGAGGCAGTCGAATTAGGAAAAAAGGGATCTAAATCCATGGCACAACATAGAGGTATTGGAAAGAGATTGATGCAAATGGCTGAACATTATGCTAAACAATATCTGAAGAGAAAAATGGTTGTGATTTCTGCAATAGGGACAAGGGAGTATTATCGAAAGTTAGGATATAGAAAGCAGGGTGTTTACATGGTTAAGAGGTTGGAGGGATAGGGTTGGGATTTACAAGAGACAATATTAAAATCAAGCCAGGATTTAGAGAGAGGTATTCTGCTCTGACGGATTTTGACAGGTTTATCGAGGTTTCTTTAGAGTATCTACGTAGATCAGTAAGGGTAAATACGCTAAAGACAACTATCTCTGCTGTAAAGAAGAGCCTTACTAAACAAGGTTGGGAGTTAAAGCAGGTGCCTTGGTGCAAAGAGGGCTTTTGGGTAAAGCATAAAACCGGAAGAAGAGATATTGGAAATACGATTGAGCATGCGTTAGGCTATATTTATGTTCAAGAAGCAGCTTCTATGATTCCTCCTATTGTTTTAGATCCTCAACCAGGAGAGACAGTTTTGGATATGTGTGCTTCACCTGGAAGCAAAGCAACCCAGATTTGTCAATACATGAAAAATAAGGGGATTTTGGTTGCAAATGACTACAAGGGTATGAGGCTTGCTCCCTTAGGGATTAATATGCAGAGGATAGGGGCAACAAATGATGTCTTAACTGTGATGAGGGGGGAGTGGTTTAAAGACATGGAGTTTGATAAGATCCTAGTTGATGCGCCCTGTTCTGGAACTGGGACTATTGCAAAATCTCTCAAAACTCTCCAGATTTGGAATCCAAACATGGTCACTAAGATATCTAACCAGCAAAAAAGGCTGATCAAGAATGCTTATTCATTATTGAAAAAAGGGGGAATCATGGTTTACAGTACGTGTAGTCTCGAGCCTGAGGAGAACGAAGGTGTGGTGAGTTGGTTTTTGGAGGAGGAACCTGACGCTAAGGTTCTCGATATTAAATTAGATATTCAGAGTGGAGATCCTATTACTTCATTTGAAGGCGTGGATTATAATCCAGAGGTTAAGAAAACCTTGAGATTATGGCCTCAGGATAATAATACTGAGGGGTTTTTTATTGCTAAGCTACGAAAAATTTAACCAAACAAGTCTTTTAACCAATCAAGAATTTTTGCTACAATATTCTTAGTTTCTTCAACTTCTTTTGTGATGTCATAACACTTGTTATTGCTGCAGAAGTTGGTTTTACATTCAAAGTTGTTTTGGCATTCAATATTTTCTTCTTTTTGAGTTTCAAAGTCACCTTCTAAGTTGCAATAAGAATTAATTTCGTTAATCTTTGTTCTTGTTCCTTGAACAACACATTTGTCACTAAGTTTGCAACCCATAACACATCCTTGAGCAGCCACCACTTCATCAGTATTACATATCATTTGGTCTCCTTCACAACTACAACCTATGGGGCATTCAACATCTTTAATCTCTATTTTTTCATTCTCTATTGGGCAGAGAATATGCTCTCCATCACAGGTGCATCCAATAGGACAACTAAAAGTTGTATCTGCCCTAACTGAGACTCCTAGTGTCAATACATAATCTTGTTGATTACTATCAACCTCTGGATAGGGATCCAGCCATTTATACTGAATATTATGATTTTCAAGGTCAATTTCATCAAGCAGCTTAAAGTTTCCTAGATCTTTTCCATCTACTACTATATTGAGTAAAACAACAACTTTTTCCTTCTTACCACTGCACATAGCATTAGTAGGACACCTTGTATCCTGAAGAACCTCAAGAAATTTGATAGAAAGGTCTTCATATGTTTTTGTTTCACCTAATTCTATTTTGAATTCATTACTAGGCGTTACAATACACTCTAAGACATTTCCTTGAGCATCACAATTACAGTTTATTGGACATGATACAGTATCAGATGGACAAGGGAAAAATTCGCAGTTATTGTTAGGATCCCTGCTTACATATTCTCCGTTAGGGCATTGTTTTGCATCTGCAGTGCAAGCAGTAGTATCAGAGATACAACTTCTAGGACCATCACAATCAGATGTGCAGATAACATTTCCATTTTCATCAGGCTCAGAACAAGAACTAGGAGTACAAACCTGCTGGCATCCTCTTGGACATGTTGAATAGGTATAATCCTCGCATTGGGTTGTAACACCAGAACATTCTATGACATTCCCTTCTGAATCACATTCGCAATCCACTGGACAAGTAACAGCACTTACTGGGCAAGGGAAAAATTCGCAGTTATTGTTAGGATCCCTGCTTACATATTCTCCGTTAGGGCATTGTTTTACATCAGCAAGGCAGGCTAATTGCTCCTCAAAGCATTCATTATCGTCAACTATCTTAGGATCATCAAATGTTCCAGCTACACATGCACTAAATCCATCAAGATCATAGTCATTATAATTTAGCAATACTTTGGCAGCTCTTCTTGTGTCTATATCGGAATATCCTACAACAGCAATATGAACATTATTATTAAAGTTATATGATTTGATAATGGCTTTATCTTGCTGAAGATTAAATCTGCATTCTGTAACATCGGTGATAAGAGTTGTAAGATGATTATTGCAAGGTTTTCCAATAGTGATAATGTCAAGATTTCTGTCTGTTACTTCTGATGCTATCCTTATTATAGGGGTATTTGTTTCAGTCTTTAAACTTTCCACTAAATCCTGAGCAATAACAACGTCAGATGCAGGAGCAGAGTCTCCTACTGCTATGATGAAATCATTTGCGAGGCTATCTGGATATATGCTTAGATCATGCCTCCACAGAGGAGGTACCATTGCATTTACTGACAATCCAAGGATTATCAACATTATTGCCAGAATTGCTATGTTTTTCATTTTTATCATAACATTTATTGAATTAAGCATATATAAATGCTTTTCCATAACTTCAATGTTATTTGAAGTCATATCATGCCTAAAATAACTTTTTCCTAAGAAAATTCCATAACATTTCTTTGTTTTTCTGTATGTAGATGTAGTTGCTCAGCCTGCTCTTCTGTTATCTTATCAATCGCAAAGTTCCAGTGATGGGTAATGAGGTCTCCGATCTTGATGTTTTTGAGAAAAGAATGGTCAATCTCTACTTCTTTCCTCTGACTGTTTTTTTCCACAATCAAGCTTCTCTCTTTCACTTGAACTACTTTTCCATGATCAATCTTGCACTTTGGAAAATTAGCAAACATGATCTTATCATCTTTCATCATTGCTTTAATATGGAGGACATGGAATGCATGGTGGGGCTTAGCATTCTGAGGGATGTTGCTGATAATCTCCTGGATGGTTTCTTTTGGAGTATTTACTCTCCCAAGATGCTCAGCAAAATGCGTTTTCATATCCTCTGAGGTGATGCTATCTAATAATTGGTTTCCAATCCAATAGGCCTCTAATACTTCTTTATCAAGAACACTTTTGTCATTCTTATCTGCTATCAGCTGCAGATACATGGTGATTGCACTGTATTGCATGAGAAGTTGCTCTATATCTTTATCACTTTTTTCATCATTTCCTTTGCTGCAGCAATAATCAAACAATTTTTTCTCAGTTTTTACAGATTCTTCTGATTCTTTATTTTTCAAATATTTTAATTTGTTTGGCATGAGAAAATATCTTGCTGCGAATTCGAGTGTCATTTTAAGCGGGGGATATTTTTGTATCTTCCTTCTTCTTTTCAATAGTGCTGATGAATTGCTGGAAGAGATTCCTATGATCTTGCACTACTATTGTTTCCCCTTGCTCTGCAAGATGTACTTCAACTACCCTAGAGCCATCCCCAGATTTATGATGATGATAATTATGGAGGTCATTGTATTCTGTTTTTTTTGTTTTGGTTGTGTGTTCAATGTAGATCTTAAGATATTGTTTTCCTCCTAATTTGCCATCAAGAAACTGTTCGCAAAGCTGGATAAGATGCTTTTCCTCAGTATGGATAGGTGGGCCTGATTCTTCATGGACAATAATATCTGCACTTAACCAATCAAATTTCATTAAATCAAAGAACTTAGATTCAATATGATACTCTGGAAGTTGGCCTTTTTTGTTTTTTTCTTCTGTCTCATCTGCTTTCTTTTTGGCTTGCTCTAAAACATTATCATCCTGGATATGATCACCTGAAAATGCAATGACTTTCTTTTCAGACATGAACTTAATACCCAGTGTTTGGACATTTGGATGCCAATTGTAGCGATAAGCAATTGCCATGCCATCAACAAATTCAAATTTGCCA
The DNA here is from genome assembly GCA_030751555.1 of Candidatus Woesearchaeota archaeon. The sequence continues at coordinate 6,981 of JASMFX010000019.1, forward strand.
ACTTCGTTTTTTAATGGCATTAATTCTACAGTATCCTGTAGTTTTCCTTTTTCTGTTTGTTGGTAGATAGGATCGAAGGTATGCATGAGCTGATCAAATATGGTGGGTGTTGTGATTAATTTCAGTTTTTTCCCAATTTTTTT
>JASMFX010000020.1 GCA_030751555.1 Candidatus Woesearchaeota archaeon
GTTTAGGAATGTAAGGCAGAGCCTTACATGCCATCCATCTGTGATGGGTGGTTCTTGACACCTCATTTTATTCTCATCATAAATGCAAGCTAAAACCCTTTTATCCGAATACAAAGCAAAGATAGAACCTTTGCTAGAACAATTTTTCAATGATAAAATAAAAAAAGCCAAAGCAATTGATCCCTCTAGTGTTGAGATGATAGAACTTTTAAAGGAATTCACCTTAAGGGGTGGAAAGCGCATTAGAGCTGCATTAATCTATTATGGCTACAGATCCTTCAAAGATGATAATGAAGAAGAAATCCTCAAAGCATCAATGTCTATCGAATTAGCACACGCATTCCTTTTAATCCATGACGACATCATAGACCAAGACGCTTTAAGAAGATCAGGCCCTACCATCCACACCTCCTATCAAAACATTTTCAAATCCACCAAAGATCCAAAACACTACGGAATATCCTTTGCAATCTTAGCAGGAGACATTCTATACGCATTTGCAAACGAAATACTCACTTCATTAAATCTACCAGAAAAAAACAAAATCAAAGCTATCCAAATCTTCAACCACATCATCCACCAAGTCCTCTACGGTGAATCTCTTGATATTCTTAGTTCAATTAAAACAAATTTCACATCAAAAGACCTCGAGCAAGTCCACTACCTAAAAACAGCAACCTACACCATTGAAGGACCGCTCCACATAGGAGCTACATTGGCAGGAGCATCCCAACACCACCTCAAAGATCTATCAAAATACGCAATCCCTCTCGGCAAAGCATTCCAGCTCCAAGACGATATCCTTGGACTCTTCGGCGAAGAAAAGGTCCTCGGTAAACCAATAGGCTCTGACCTAAGAGAAGGCAAAAAAACCCTCCTCATCATAAACGCCCTAGAAACCGCCTCACCAAGTGATCAAAAAACAATCCAATCTATTCTAGGCAACCAAGATCTAACTGAAGACCAAATAGATAAAGTCCGAGAGATCGTAACCAAAACAGGCTCCTTAAAAATAAGTCAAGACTTAGTAAAACAACTAGGAAAAGAAGCAAAAGCAAGCATCAGCAACACCAAGCTTCACGATAGGGGTTGTGAATTCTTACTGGGCATTGCTGATTACCTTGCTGAAAGAAAATATTAATTAGAGCTAGGCTGGTGGTGCTTACTGCTGTAGCCTTTGCCAAGGTGATATTCTATATCCTGTGGAGATACCTCTTGCCCTTCCAAGTAGCCCATTAAACCCTCTAGAAAAGCATAATTCCTCTTGCCTTGCGCTGATAGCCTTGCAGAGTGTTCTTCATAGCGTATTGGCAAATTGTAATGCGCAGTGTGATTACGAAGCGTAAGCGGCTGGTTTGCAGCCACACGTAAGCCAGACATACCTCCAACCTCCTCCATTGCGTCAATAACACTATTAAGAAATACATCAGGCTTAAACTTCTTTACATTCTGGAATCTTCTTGAAAGTTTGTCCAGTTTCCTCTGTACTTGGAGATTTTTCATAACAGAAGAAACACAAATATATTGTTTCAAGCTGTCTATATAGATTCTATTGAAAATATAGAACTCTTAGAAGGGTTATTTTTTATCAAATCCAAAGGGTAATACTTCATGTCCACCAGAAGTGCCCATAACATCATCAGCCTCAACGAAATTAGAAATATCAGGAGACAACCGAAATCCAACAAATACACTTGCCGCACCCACAGAAAGTTCATACCTCTGTCCATCTAGAATATCAATAGCATTATGCGGTTGAAACCTATACGCTGAAGTAGAATCATCTGTATCATCATCTCCTGGAATTACATCTCTCAAATGTCCAGAACCTGCTATCCAATAAATCTTCCCATCCCCACCAATGGGTATAAAAGGTACCTTAATATCCTTCAGTGTTTTAGTGACAGTAATCTGGAGTATGCTTGATAAACCCAAAGGCATTATCATATTATTCCAATAACTAGCACCCCCAAGAGGCAGCTCAAACTCACTCCCACAATAAAGCAATACAGAATCTTCACTCGCTTCATACAATTGCTCAGTACTTTTAGCTTTAACCACATCTGCCCATTGCATTTGGTGTGGTTCTCCTACAGTCCCATGTTGATAAGAGGTAACACTAACATTGCCACTAACTAAACAAACCATCGAGGGGGGATACATTGCAGGTAGAACATACCCATCTCCAGCAGGGATATTTATACATCTCACTGCATTTAACTCAACAGGATCCTCAGGCCTAAACACAACCCTTCTTTGATAGCCAGGTTTTTCTGTGAAATCCTTAGATTCCTCACTTGGCTTCAAAAGAGCATAAGGCACCAAACCCCTTTCATCAACACTCATAAAGAACAAGAATAAACTCCCTTTTTTAAGTCTTTACTTCTCAATAAATCAAAGATTCTCACCATGAAATGCATCAGGAGTATACTTGCCAAGAACCAATACTGTGTCTTTATTAAACCAAGCCCTATATTCTTGTCCAGGCCTTAGATGATACATCTCTCCTGTCTCCAATTTCTCAGTATCACCATCCACAGGTTTCACAGAACAATTATCCCCTCCTCTTGCCAAAAAAAGAAAATCATAGTTACTAGAGCTAATATTAAAAGGATCCATACTATGAATATGATAGACAGTTACCTGCTGAACTGTTTTTCGAGGATTACTAATCATTACTGCACTCTCCACATCCTCCCTATCATCAACCCGAAAACATGGATTTGGAGCCTTTGAGCAAATCAACACCACACTATCCTCCAGAGCAGTAGCACCCTGAGTTACACGATCTGGGAAAAACATACTATGCCTAGCTCCAACCGGTATAGGGCCATACTCTCCAGGTCCTAGCACCAGAGTATCCGAGCCATCATCTGCAAAATTTCCAGTTCTTACCTCCTCCTCCTGAGAGTGAAATCCAACATCTAGACTGCCATATACAGGAGTAATTACCCCTTCAGATCCATTGCGCATCATGGTAAACCCATCTCCCTCTGGAATGCGAGCAAACCTAATCTGGCTAGGAATCATGCGCCATTCAGGTGCAAGAATGGTAAACTTAGTATAGGATTTTGCATCAGAATAATCTCCAGCCTGAGTTCTATCACTAACCTTTATGAGATCACTTAGTGCAGGAATATACATTGCCATAAAGAACAAGAATAAACTCCCTTTTTTAAATCTTTACTTACCAAACCTTCTCTCCCGTCTCCCATACTCAGCAATACACTCAAGAAAATCCTCTTCATTAATATCATCAACCTGTAAATCATCACTAAAAGCAAAAGTCTATTTCTTTGACAGAACTATCTAAAAAAAGATTATGAATAGTAAAAATAATTAAGTATCTTTTGATTCCCTAAGAAGGTAACCTACTTTTTTTACAAGATTTTTGGCGCTATCTTTAAATGTTTCATAAAGTTCTTTTTCAGTCTCTAGATTTTTTTGTATGTTCTCTCCATCTCTATGAACTAGATTCATTAATTCTTGTACCCTGTGCATGCCAACATTTTGAGATTTAATAGCTGTTTTATCGACGTGTTTGAGAAGTACTGTGGCAGCTTGATCCACCTCCTCAACCTCTTCCAGTGCGTTTTCTTCTAATTTCCCCATTCTTTCCAGATGTATCTCTTCTTCAACAAGTCTCTTTTCACTTTTTGCATCTCTATATTTGCTGACAATAATTCTCATACTATGAAGTTCTTCCATCAATTCTTCATTATCATCAAGCTCAGAAAGTTTATTGAATAGCCAATTCATGTAATTTTGCTTTCTCTGGTCTTGGTTGTACTTTGCACTGTTATAATTAGCTCGAGTAAATGTTTTAATACGTTGTTTCTGTAGGTCAGGTATTACTGGAAGATTTTCAAAAAGAGTTATATATCTATCAGATTCCCTTGCTTTGACATGATCCCAATGAGTAACAATTCCTATTGCCTGCTCTAGGAGGTTTATTTTAGCAGCAAAGAGATCATCCAATTTCCTGATTAACGCATTTTTTTCTTTGAGAGTAGAATAAATAGTACGTAGCTCATGTAATTCTTCATCATATTTTGTGTTTAAAAGAGCTCTAGCATTTTCAAACTCACGAGCATATGCCTCATTCTTAGTTGGTTCAGCTTGTTCTAAGATTTCCCCATGATATTGAGAAAATCGTGACAACTTTGATGTAAGTCCATGGAGCTGGCCAGGATGAAGACTACTTAGCTCACTTTCAAAAACCCTCATAAGCTGCGTGAGATAAAAATCAGCATCTCCTCCAGGAATCTTGATTTCTTCAGCTCTTCTGCATAGACCTTCAAGACTATCGAGAAAAGCATACACTGTCTCTAGCGCAAATGGCCCTCCTTGACCATACATTGCTGTAAATGCTTCCTTATCCTGATTATATCCTTCTAAAAGTTTATCAATTTTTTCTCTGCGAAAAAAACTCATAAGATCATAAAATCACTGTATTTTATAAATCTTTTGATAGTTTAAACAATCCATGGATAGTCTCGGATTGACGGATTTTATTGCACTCATTTTCCAAATCTCCTCTCCCGTCTCCCATACTCAGCAATACACTCAAGAAAATCCTCTTTCTCAAACTCAGGCCAGAATTTCTCTAAAAATATCCATTCAGAATAACTACTCTGCCAAATGAGAAAATTCGAAGTACGTTTAGCCCCACCAGTCCTAATAATTAAGTCAGGTTCATCCTCCATGTACAAATTCTTAGAAAAAACCTCTTCATTAATATCTGAAACCTTTAACTCACCCTTCTTAACAGCCTCAGCTACCTTCTTTGCAGCATCAACAACCTCTGCCTTGCCACCATAACCCATTGCAAAATTAACCTGATAATCAGTAAAATTCTTTGTAATCTCCATAATCTTTCCCATCTTCTCCTGTACCCCTTTGGGAAACATTGAAATCCGTCCAATAAACACAATCTTAATCTTGTCATTCTCAAGCCTATCGCTTTTAATCAATTCATCAAATTCCTTGTCAAAAAGCCTCATAAGATAGTTAAACTCCTCTTTAGGCCTCCCAAAGTTCTCAACAGAAAAGCAATACAAGGTTAATTCCTCAACACCAACCTCCTTTACCCACTCAAACAGTTTTTTAACCTTTTCAGCGCCCCACTCATGTCCCTTCCATGGCTTCATCATTAATCTCTTAGAAAACCTTCTATTACCATCAAGAATAATACCCACGTGTTTCGGAACCTTGCTTCCTCTACCTATCATGTTGTCACCTATATTAGCATTTATTTAAAAATCTTCCTACTGAAAACCTCAACAAATAATTCCTTTGGAATCCCAATCCCTGCGTCAACAAACCCCTTTGCAAGGTCAATCCCCACCTCATCAATCCTCTTCTGTTTTAACTGAATCAAATTCCTAAGAGTATGCCCATTAAGAAACCCCTCATTCATCTTAACACTAATATTTTTCCCATCAAGCTGCACCTTACTCCTGCCAGCAACCTTGCACTGCACCTTAACATCCGCAATACCTCTCCTCTTAAACTCCCAATCAATAAGATCTTTAACTAACTCTTCCTTGCCCTTTGTATAATCACCCTTCTTGCCTAATTTCTTATCCAAATAACTCGTCACATCCTCGGTCTCATGATGCTCTAAAAAACCTACATTATCAACAATAGAAAACCCATGAACCCTTCCAAGATATTTACTTACAGACTGCTTTGCCTGTTTCTTGCCCTTTAGCCAACGAGTCCTGACAAGGTAAGCATACTCCCTTCCCCTAATATTCTTAACACGAATATAAGCCATAGAATGTTAGGCACCAGGATTCTATTTAAACCTTACGAAAAAAATTAAAAACCAAAAAGTTTAAATACTAATTATAACACCTGTTATAACAAGAGGTGTTATCATGTGGAAAAAGGAGCTGCTTGAAAAGCAAGATAGAAAAGCAGCAGAAATAACCTTTGATCTGCATGTCTTCGACAGAGTTGATTACTGGAATATTGAACTAGACAAAGTTGAAGAAACAGTTAGGACTGGTGACTTACTAGGTGCGAAGTGTGAAGAGCCAAATAAACTATGCTTTACAAAATATTTTGGTAAGCAAAATTGTACCTACACTGTCATTACAAGATTTCATACAAACTTTATCGAGGTGAAAACAGTATGGCCGAAAAAAGGAAGATAATATGTGATTGTGGAAAAGTACTAGAGGAAAAACTAACAGAGGTAGATAATATTCAGACAAAAGCAATGGTCTGCCCTAATTGTAATTTTACTACATTAACCAAATTCCAAGCAGAACAATTTGTTAAGCTAAAGCAATTGCATCAGATAATAGACTCAGAAAGAAAAATAATCAAGATAGGCAATTCAATGGGCCTAACATTACCTGATAACCTTCAGCAATTTGGGGCAAAAATAGGCGGTAAGATTAAAACAGAGGCCTTAACACCTACATCTTTTAAAGTAGAACTGAGTAAATAAACATTTGAACATCAGAAGTTAGATCTTCACTTAACACTCTTACCAACAACTTTCCTTATCTGTTCATTAGTTTTCTTAATCCTTTGAGCAGCAGCCAATAAAGCCTTTTTAGGGTCACTCCCTTGCCCAGTCTCAACAATAAGTCTGGGAATGCCAACAAGAGGGTGCCTGATAGTATAACCAGCATTCTTCACATGGCTATCATTCCACAATTCCTGTCTTAAGGCATTGCAAATCGTGTTATCGCCACCCTTAATCTGAACAATAAGCTTGTTTTTCTTCTCTAAAAGAACGTTTAATTCCATAAGATGTAGAACTCATGGCCACTATATAAACCTTTCTTTCCACAAAAGATAACCCTCTAAAACAACATAGATTTTTAAACTATCTATCATATTCAAACAAAATGAGTCGCAAATTATTCATATGTCCTATTTTTTCAGAAATATCCCCTAGAGTATTAGACGAACTCGCAGCAGCCTTAGGTGAAAGAATTAATAATGGCACCCAAGTCTACCACGCCATTGGGGTTGAAGATCCTATTGAAGTTCCTCCAGATCTAGAAGAAGAAATTACTACGGATTTCGATGAGAGAGGAACTGCTCTGCGTCTCGGATCAATGGGAGGAGATGATATCGGCCTATTAGATTATGTTATGAAACATCTCCCTCAAACAGAAACAAGGAAGCACATTCTCTGTGTTACTGATAGGAACCTAGTAAGATATGATTATGGGTGGGCCAATAAGCCGCATACCTTTGTCAACGGTGAATGCCTCTGGCAGCCAGGAGTTGCAATCCTAACGAATCACTACATTTCTCAGGAAGAGCATCCTGATCAGCTTAGATTAGTTCTAGCCATGCATGAAACAGGGCACCTGCGTAGAATAGAAAAACATTGTGATACTCCTGTTAATGGAGCATACTGTGCAATGGCTTCGAGAGGATCATTGCAAGACCAAGACATAGTCCAACCAACACTCCAAAACCTAGCAGATAAATACTGTGATACATGCAAAGCCAAAATAGTAGACTTTGAATTAAATAACTTTTAATAACCACCCTCATTCTCCTTGTATCATGAGACGCCAATTAGCCATAATTCCCGTTCTAACAGCCATGTCCTTTGATGAATTATCAGCACTAGCTGAGCAATTAGATCAACATCTTAACCAAATAAAACCAGTCTATCATAAAATCACTGTTGAAGAGCCAATCCCAATCTCCCATAAATTCGAAGATGAACTTACCATGAACTTTGCAGAAGGTGGCCTTGCTCTGCGTCTAGGACCATATGCTGAAAAACAAATAGGTTTAATGGATCATCTTGCACAAATTGAGAAAAAAAAGAACATTAAAAGACACAGATTATACGTTTCTGATAGACGCCTTATTAGGTATAGTTTCGGAAGTAAACCTGAAGATTATACCTTTATAATTGGAGAAGGTCATATCGGCAAAAGAAGCGCAATGATAAGTAACCATTCTCTTCGTTCTAAAGATAATAAAGAACACCTTAGACTCATCCTGGCAATGCACGAATTAGGCCATATTCGATTCATGCTGTCACACTGCAAATACCAATTTCCAGATGATAAATATTGTTGCATGGCCCTAGAAGTAGCACATCTCAAAAGAAAGAGGCCACACCACATCTTAGAATATCTTGCAGCCAAATACTGTGATAAACGTAAAGCAGAAGTAGAAAACTTCAGATTTAATCCGTTTTATAGCCCTAAAAGATTTTTATAATCCCTTCTCCATTCTAAAAACAGTAACTGAGATATCCACCCTTCTTTTAGAATGGAATTCCATGCTTCTAGGGATAGGAAACTTATAATCCCATGTATGCGTAATCGAGAAGCCAGAATCCCTACAGATAGCCTCTACAAAGCCCCTAGTGCTTGTTTTATGAAAGCTCCACACAACCGAACCCAATGAGAAAGCCTTCTCCAAAAAAGCCTTATCAGCATGCTTATTTTTAGTCCCAAAAGGGGGGTTCATAATCACCATTCCGTAACTACCCTTTATTGACGACAAATCACCATCCAAAACTTTACTCCTACCCAGTAATTTCATAGTGCCTAAATTAGCCCTCAACCCTTCCAAAGCCGACTTCTCACTCTCCAAAAAATCCACAGAATCAGCACCCAACAACAATGCCCCAATCCCTAAAATTCCAGTTCCAGCCCCTAAATCAGCGATTTTACCCTCTCCAATTCTCACTTTTCCTAAATCACCCAAAATATGACAATTCCAGAGAACATCTGCAGCTATCTCAGAATCAGTATTATACTGCTCAACACTCACTTTAGCAGATTTGAACCCCTCAACAGCCCCTAACGCCACAGCAAGTTGTTTTTTCGAACGAATCTCAGCCATTTTTCACCATATGAACTCTCACTTTTGCTAATTTTCCCCTCCTATTAAGCTTTTCCCCTTAAATACCCCTTCAAACGAACTCTCACTTTAGCTATTTTGACCCTCAAAAACCTCTAGTTTTCCCATATCCTACCAAAAATAAACTCTCACTTTAGCTATTTTGACCCAAATTTTCCCTCCAAAATACCCTCCAGAGCTCTCACTTCTCACCAATCTCTCCACCCCATCATCCAATCTCTGCCAATCCTAATACCCCTCTCAAACCCTCACCACCTTGATCATCCCAAAAACTCAACCATCCCAACCCTCTCATCCATCCATCTTGCCATATTCCATCAACCCCCACCCCTCCAACAATCATCATTCCCGGTCTCATTCCCCCTTGGGAATACCCTTCCCAATACCCTTTTGTCGTCTAAACATGTCATTCCCAACGTATTCCCATGTCATTCCCAGGACTATCCCAGCATAGTCCCAAACATTTAACCAAAAAACAATATTCTCGTCTAAAAAAAACAAATTCATAGTCCCAATACGCTCCCAACATAGTCCCATTATAGTCCCAGAAATCGCAATATTTAAATAAGTGGGAATGAAATACTCTCCCATGTGGCCATTCGATGATCCAATATTGAAAAATGACGTGAAGAATCTCAAGCATGTCCTAGAGGAATCCTTCACCAATGTCAAGACAGACACCTCCTCCATCTTCCAATGGATTACCTATCTCCAACAAACCAACCAACTCCTCCAAAAAAAAGCAGAGGATACAGAGACAGTTCTAGCAGATATTATGGACAAACTCGATCAACTCCCCGCCTCCCCAGAAGAACTCAAAAAGCTCATAGACCAACACTACCAACCATCTAATATAGACTCCCAAATAGGCAAAATCTCAAGCAAAATAGAGTCCTGGCAGGTTCAAAATGACCAAAAACAGAGTGAAATCTTCCAAAAATTAGAAC
>JASMFX010000021.1 GCA_030751555.1 Candidatus Woesearchaeota archaeon
TCCTAAGACAATATCACTATATCTTTTTTTATGGTCTTCTAAAAATGCTTTTCTATTTTTTTCATCCAGATTTTTATATTCTTTAAATAAATTAAACGAAATCACGGAGGATATTTTCAAATAGGACCATAAAAGTTCCAAATCTTCATTAGATTCTACCAATGGAACTAATTCCTTAAAAATTTTACTTATTTGTTGATGTCCTTTGCCATATTTATTGACTACCGCTACTGTAAAATCCCCAATTGTGTTTACATCAACAACTTTATGAAAGAGTATAAATTGAGAGAGTGTTTTATGGAACAGATTCTGTATGTTTTTTTTATCTAGGTTCTTACTCAATATCTTAACTAATTTTACTAGTTTATCCCAATTTTCCTCAGTCACCAAACCAGCTTCAACAACCATTGGCAAACCAAACCAGTACAAACTATCAGTATTATCACCAGCTGCCTGAGCCATCTCAATTAAACCCTTCACAATTTCAGGCCAATATTTTTCAGTCACCAAACCAGCTCCAACAACTTTTGGCAAACCATACTGGAACAATTTCCAAGCATTATCACCAGCTGCCTGAGCCATCTTAATTAAACCAGGCCAATATTTTTCAGTCACCAAACCAGCTCCAACAACTTTTGGCAAACCATACTGGAACAATTTCCCAGCATTATCACCAGCTGCCTGATTCATCTTCTTTAAATCTCCTGGATGATGTGCCATAAACTGAGCAGCTTCAGGGTATTTTTCAATGGGGAAATTATGGTTTTCAAGGATTAGCATTCCTGTGCCTTCTGTTTCAAAGATTTTAATGTCGTTAACTAATTTCTTCAAGAAATAATTTAATCTTTTAATTTCTTTTGGATCTCTTTTCTTCAGTTCTGTTTCCGCTTTTTCACGGTTTATACCTTTATGGTAGGCAGCTTGAGCATACTCTAACAATACTAACCATTCATTCATGCCCTGAGAAGTAAAACCGTGTACATCTCTGAGTTCTATGAGATCCTTAACTAAGGCATCAACATCTTCTACTCTTTTGTCATCCCACCAGGGAAGCCCATAATTATCTAATTCATGATTTTCAATATCTTTTTGAATTTTTTCAAGGGTCCTATGTATTTTTTTTGTATCAAACATTTTATTCTAAGAATTCAACCTCATCTACGATACCATCTGCGTTCATGTCTATTCCTTCTATTACTTTAGCGAATGTTTTAGGTTGTTTGGAGTTTCCTTTTAATATTTCTTTGAAGTGTTTTAAGAATGCTATTATGCATGTTCTTGTTCCTGTGTTTCGTTTACCTGCTATTAGTAAGATTGATTTCTTTTTGTTAAAAGGGGATTTTATTTTTGTTATGATGCCAATGGTGTCAGAGTGGTAGTCTTTCTTTGAGATTGTTGAGTGTAGTGTGTAATTCTCTTTTTTTATGAATTTGATGGGTAGAGAAGAGTTGATTTTTTCAGTTATTGTGTTGACTACTGGACCTCCGATTAAGACTAGGTTGTTTTGGAGATCTTCTTGTCTTGTTTCTGTGTCGAGCTTTACGTTTAATTTCGGGAGGTAGTTTAGGTAGGAGCCAAGGAATAATGCTAAGTCTATGGCATAATAGCCGTCTCTTGATCTTGCTTTTTCAGGACCGTGGGGGTCTGGGGAGCCTACTATAATTGAAGCATTGAGCTGTCCGTCTTCGATAAAGGGCTCTAAGAATGCTTTTTCTTCTTTGTTTGTTTCTTTTATGCTAGGTATGTGTGTGGAGGTCTGGAATTCTTTGAATTTTATGATAAAAGCAGGTTGTTTTAGTTTGTAGATGTGGGCAGGAGTGCCACCAATGATTTTTGTCTCTGTTTGTTGGATAATGTTTGTTTTTTCTAGCTTTCTAATATGGTAATATACTTTTTGTTCATGGACGTTTAGGAGTTTTGCTATTTGCTTGGGATAGGAGGGAGTGTTTGCTAGCTGTTTTATGATGGACTGAGCTAGTTTGGAAGAGAGGGATTTAGCTTGTTCTGGAGAGAGCTCTTTTGCAGGTAGTGATTGGTTGTTCTCGACGATAAACATAGTATAAAACTATTTTTAGTAGTATTAAAAATACTTTAATAACCTTTATATATAAGTCTTTTGTTTGTAATGGGATGGTACGACCAAAGATAGTATGTTTAGGAGGAGGGACTGGTCAGGCGGCTATTCTGGAAGGATTACAGCAGTTAGACGTTGATATTACGGCTATTGTTGGTGTTACAGACAATGGTGGCTATTCAGGATTGATTAGACAGGCAATGGACATCCCCCAAGTAGGTGATTCTAGGAGTGTTTTGAGTACTTTGGCAAAGGATGGAGTTTTGCAGAAGCTATTGAAGTATCGTTTTACAGAGGGGAATCTATCAGGTGTTGCTTTGGGTAATCTAATGCTGGCTGCTCTTACTAGGATTGAGGGCGATTTTGGAGAGGCTTTGAAGACCATGAGTAATTTAGTATGTGTTCGTGGAAAAGTCTTGCCAGTAAGTAATGAAAGCACACAGATCTGTGCAGAGTTGTTAGATGGTTCTAAGATTGAAGGGGAATGGGAGATTATTAAGCAGAGCAAAAGCAAAGTTTTGAGATTATATTTGAAAGATGCTGTTAAGGCAGCTACAGGTGTTGTTAAGGCATTACAGGAAGCTGATATGATTGTTGTTTGTCCTGGTAGTTTACGGACAGGGATTATTCCTATACTTTTGGTTGAGGGAGTTGGCTTGGCGATTGCCAAGAGTAAGGCAAAAAAAGTGTTTGTGACCAATGTGATGACCCATCCAGGCCAGACTGATCATTTTACTGCTGGTATGCATGTTGAGGAAGTTAAGAAGTATGGAGATTTTGTGTTTGATTATGTTTTGGTGAATAGTGGAAAGCCTAGTGATGAGTTACTGGCTTTGTATAAACGAGACGGTGCCATTCCTGTAAAGATAGATTCTGTTGATGAGGGGCTGGTTATTGTGGATAACTTTGTTGCAGATCTTGATAAGAGTCAGTTATTGCAGTTGGAACGAGTTAGTGGAAAGGATATTGTTGCTTTTCCTCATTTGATTAGACATGATTCTGAAAAAGTGGCAAAAATCCTTATGGAGTTGGTCAAATGATTGGAGTATTACTTGCTGCTGGGAGTGGTAGTAGGATTAAGCCTTTTAGTTTGACTGGGAGTAAGGTTATGCTAGAATTTTTGGGAAAACCATTGCTCTTTTATCATATTGATGAGTTTGTTAAACATGGTATAGATGATATTGTTATTATCTGTAATCGAGATAATGTTGGGGAGATTTCTGAGCGTTGTGGAAAAGAGTATGGCAAGACTAAAATAGGGTATGTCGTGCAAGATGTTCAATTAGGGCCTAGCCATGCGATCTATTCTGCTAGAGATTTACTCACTGATAGCCATTTTCTTTTTAAGTATGGAGATAGTGTCCATTCTGATGACTTAGTTGGGACATTATTAAAGAAGAACAAAGGTGACGGAGTCATTACACTTCGTAAGGTGAAAGACCCTAAAAGATATGGGATTGCTCGATTGGAAAAGGATGTCGTTGTAGAGATTATGGAAAAACCTGAGAAAGCTCCTAGTAAATTAGGGTTGGTTGGGGCTGGGATTTTGAATACTCAAAAGTTTTTGGCTGGAATAGAGAAGGATATTTTGTTTTCTGGTAAAAAAGAAGTCCCTCCTCCAGAGTATGTTTTAAGGGAGGGTGGGAAGTTGCCGTATTGGGTCTATGACGGAAAACGAGAGGATTTAGGTAAACCTTGGGATGTTTTGCTTGTTAATCGATTATTGGTGGAGAAATTTGCTGATAAAAAAGGTTGGGTTGGAGGGAAGATTGGTAAAAAAACAGTTTTGAAGAATTTTTCTGGAGTAGCTGGAAATGTTGGCGATAATAGTGTTATTGATGGCTCTGTTATTATGGAAGGGGCTGTTGTTGGTAATAATTGTAAGATTATAGATTCTGTGATTGGTAAGAATTGTGTAGTTGGTGATGGATTTGTTGTTAAGAGTGGCAAGGCAGAGGTTTTTGTTAAAGATCATTATGAGAAAGCTGACTGTAGTGTTGGTGTGTTTTTAGGAGATGGTGTTACGATTGGTAAAGATGTGATTTGTAAGCCTGGTAAGATGGTCTATCCTGGAAAGACTGTTAAGACTTTAGAGGAAGATCATTTAGTCCGGGCTGTTGTTTTTGATGCTGATAATACACTTTATGATACTAAGGTGGTGAGTCCTCTTGCAGATAAGGCTGCCATGAAGTTTTTTGCTAAACAAGGTGGAAGAGAAGCACATCTCTATGCTGGATGGAAAGAGATTGTTGAACAGGTGAAGGAAGATACAGACCCTAAAAAAAGACATAGAAAGTATAGCTATGGATTGTTGGCAAAACGACATCGGTTGAAGGATGTTGAAGGTGCATTTGGTGCTTTTTTGAAGGTGTTATTGAATAGATTACAGGTATTTTCTGGAGTTCCCGAATTATTGGAGGGATTGGAAGGTTATAAGGTTGCTTTAGTGAGTGAAGACCCTAGCGATGTGTTGATACCCAAGATTAAGAGATTGAAGTTGGAAGGATATTTTAATTTGGTATTGAGTAGTGATTCTATTGGTGTTATGAAGCCAAACGAGGAATATATTAAATTGGCTATGCAGGCTTTAGGGGTGAGTCCCTATGAATGTGTTTTTGTTGGTGACAATTTTGAGAAGGATTTGAAGATGGCAGGAAAGATGGGTGGGAAGACTGTTCTTTATGGTGAAGGTGAAGGAGCTGATTTTGTAGGTGGTAATCATAAGGAGTTGGTTGGCATATTGAGGGATGTGTAATGAAAGAAATGATTAAATCTCTCACTACAGGTGAAAATCAGGACAAAATAATTCCTCTGAAATCTCAAAATTTTGGCGATATTCCAAAAGAGATTATGAATATCACAAAATTTATCAATTTCGAGAATTATTATTGTCAGATAACACCTTTATTTCGAGAATTGTTAAATAATAGAATTTCTAATTATTCTTCTACAGCCAGGCAAATTAATTCGTCCAGCAATACTGTTCGTAGAATTCTTAAAATTGAAAATTACTTCATAAATATTAACACACTGATAAATTTGGGAAATAACCATGGAATCCAAAGGTCGACCGTATTAAAAAATATTTGTTCAATAAAAACAAAAACTTCATTTCCTGTAGAATTCAATCTTAAGGATCTGATTTCACCGTCCTTATTTAGGGTTATCGGTAATTTCTTGGGTGATGGAGGAATTCATACTAATGTACCCGAAGGAAAATATAGACCATTCTACGCTAACCAATCTCATACTTTAATTAACCAATTTGTCATCGATATTAAGAAATTATTTGGGGATTTCAAAATATATCAAAGAAGAAAACCAACCAATGTAAAAGAAGTTTGGTTACCAACTACTCTTGGTCACTTTTTCTTTGAACTTCTGGAATACGAT
>JASMFX010000022.1 GCA_030751555.1 Candidatus Woesearchaeota archaeon
CACTCTGAGGATAAGAGATGATAACCCTCTTCCCATTTACCTGGTGAGGAACTCCTAAAATTTCAAGTATCCTTTTTGAATTTTGTTGTAGAGGTAATTCAATCTCCAAGCCTTCCTTAGGAGTATTGATTTTCATATTATACAACCAATTGAGAAATAAGGATAACTGATCCTTACTCAAAGTGCTCCAATAATAAGTATATGCGGGATGAAGAGGGACATTAAATTTTTTAGAAAGTGTAACACCTTCCTCAAGCCCCACTTTTGTTTCTAGAGGATCCTTCAAAAGACGCTCAAAAAATACTTTTGGCAATTCTACATGCTCAGCCATTTTATCAAGGTCCAATGCCCCAAACATGTCAACAGCAGCCTTCTCTAACTCTTGCACCCACCACTCCTCACAATATCCTGGGGGAACCAAAACATGCGCTCTGTTAAAAAAGTCTCCGTAGCTAATAAGCATATCACCAAAAAACAAGATCTCTACTATATCTTTAGCATACTGTTTAGCATCTGCTGAGGTTTTTAACTGTATAACATCTCCCGAATCGATTTTAACAATTGGCCCCTCGATAGTATCGCAGCTTGTTATAACAGCTGCCTTTCCAGGCCGTTCTACTTTAAGTTGAGTTCCTGTAGCTAGATATCTCTGACTAATCAACATCGATGCGGGATGGATAGAAACAGCAGAGTAACCATTAACACGATTCCTTCCATAACGAAGTCTAAATCCTCCAGCCCCCAAGGGGTGAGTCAACACAGGCCTGCCAGCTACCAAATCTTTAATAAATGTATAATCTGGTTTTATTTTTTCTTTGCTCTCATCTTGAGAATCTTTTCCAGCCTTAATATGTTTCTGCAACTCAACAAAATTTTCAAGAAAGTTCCATTGCCCTAAATCAAAATCTTTACCCCAACTGGATAATTGCTTAACTAATTTTGGAGCCTTTTGAGCAATTCCCTCCCCTAACACTAGACAAACACCATTTCGAATAAGATTTGTCTCAATTCTAGGAAGATCTTTATAATTAGATACCTCAATTTTTTCAGAGGGATCACCATCAATTTGCATAGGTATGTTTTTCATTAAGAACTCAATCTCCGCCTCAGACGGAAGATACTGTAAGTTGGTAATACGCTCATGGTAATCATAAAGCTCAGTAACAACCCGTTTTATCTCTTCTTCAGTTGGATCATACGGCGCATATCCCATTTTTTTCCTTATATAATCCGCTATAATCACAGAAACACTAGCGGCCGTACCTCCAGCGCTCCTAATAGGCCCTGAAAAAAAGATAGCAAGATACTCCTTCCCATCACTTCTTTTTTTTACTTTCAAATCAACAAATCCCTCTAAAGGACTACTAACAGTTCCCATAGTAATATATGCAATACCTACTCTAATCCCAACTACCATTGCCTCATGTTTAGAGGGAAATTTGCAGAATTTTTCATCAGCAATCTCCTCTGCGATAGTCAGCGCTATCCTCCAATCCAAGGACCCAAATTTCTTCTCCAAGTTCTTAATCCGCTTTGATACTCCACTTCCTATAATTTGAGGTGCCGCTACCGATATGAGACCTTCAACTCGTTCAGCCATATTGTAAACTAAAGGAATCTCCACTTCCATCTCAGGGTCATGTCCCTTCTTTCGAGCATCCTTCGCAGTTTTGTATGCCGTTTTAAGTTTCTGGTCAATATCATCAAAATACTTTTTTAACATATTACCCACCATTTTTAGATTATTAATTTTTTGTTAGTCTCGTTAGTCCCCAAAACGATATACTGTAACTTTTCTTGTTTTCAGATCAACCATGGGAACCCTACAAGGCTCTGGATGATGCCCTAATTTTTCTTGAAATGAAGTAGTTGACTGCCAGCAACTCCCACAAATCAAAGTAATATTTCGATATTGTGACACTGAACATTTATGGATATGCCCTGTCACAAAAAAATCTGGAATCCTATCAATAACTAGATAATCTTGCTCAGGATCTGCAATATAAAGAGTTGAAGTATGCGCAGGAGCCAAGTGTCTTTTTTGTAATAAAAATTTCATAATAAGATCTGCCCGATCATATCCCCCAGTATTACGCACTGCATCAACATTAGCAACATAGTAATCAAAGCTATATCCATGATAGAGAAGAACATCAAAACCAGGGAAATTCTCTGAAGCATGGATGGTAATATAAGAAGGATTTGAAACCATGGTGGCATTTTCTAGTTCCCATATCGGTGCAGCAAACTCCTGAGAAAGAGGTGGTTGTGGTTCTGATAACCTCACAGCATCATGATTACCTGCACAGATGATAAGGGGGATATGCTTTGGTATTTGAGCAAGCAATCGAGCACATTCTTTGTATTGGTCATACACATTCTCTAAAGTGAGTTCCCTTTCTTGCCCAGGATATATTCCCACCCCATCCACAAGGTCCCCAACAATAAAAATATAACGAACCTTCGAAGCAATATTCCTTTGTACTTCACTTCCAGAACGCTGATTTATCCAATTAATAAATTTCATAAATTCCTTTTCAAGGAAATAAGTAGACCCTACATGGATATCTGAC
>JASMFX010000023.1 GCA_030751555.1 Candidatus Woesearchaeota archaeon
GATTGTTTTTATAATTACCATTGCCCTGATCATGTTTGTTAGCCTGCAAGCTGCTCAAATAGAGCCGTTTGATGTCCCTCCATCAGAGGTTGGGTTTTTTATCACAAGCTCTTATGAGTTAGGATTGCGATGTTTTATTGAACAATTAGGAGTTGGAGATGGAAATCTGGTTTTAGGGGATGAAAAGGATTTGAATAAACAAGGAGAGGATTATCTTTTGAAAACTCAGGAGGTTTTGCCAACAAATGTTTCAGTGTTCCATGGAAGAGAGGTTGTGAATAATAATGAAAATATTGTTTTGGAGTTATTAAATACTCGTGTGAGTGCGTTTATTACAAAAGACTTTGGAGTGCAGATTGATGATGGAATCTATGAGTTAGAGAAAATCCATACCTCTGTTCCTGTTCGTTTGAAGTATTTAATGAAGTCAAGGGATTCAATTAAGAAAGTTGATCCTTTGCAACTTAGTGATAAACACCTTGATCTGGATACTTTAAGATCAATAGATGTAACTATTGATGTTTATCAGAAAGGTGAAGATAGTTTAGTAGTTTTTAATGACAATCAAAGTGTTCTAAGAAATGTTGATTATAAGTATGGTTTTATTAAGTAGTTCTTTCGAAAGATTTATATATAAAGTAAGATTAATCTTACCTAGGTGATAATAATGGAAATCGGCATTACAAAAATGAGCTCAAAAGGCCAGGTGGTTATCCCCGCTGAATTGAGAAAAGGTATTCGGAAGGGCGACAAACTGGTGATCATTCACAACAAAGACCAAATCATAATGAAAAAAGCAGGCAAAATCGAAAAAGCTTTTGAAAACGAATTAGCATTCGCTAAGGAAACTGAGAAAGCTTGGAAGCGATATGAGAAGGGAGAATTCAGAAGCATGGAGAGTAAGGAGTTCTTAAAGAAATTGGATCAATGGTGATAGTAGAGTTTCATCCTCTTTTTGAAAAAAGAGTAAGGAAATTAAAAAACAAACAATTAAGAGATAAGATTAAAAAGCAAATTAAGAAAATAGTGGATAATCCAAAGATTGGCAAGCCGATGATGCATAGTAGGAAGGGCACCCGAGAGGTTTACATCCCCCCGTTCAGATTGTCTTATGCTTGGATGGACAACAAGATTATTCTATTAGAATTTTATCATAAGGATAAACAGTAGATTTGGTTTTTCTCTATAAGTATGGCCTCATAAAGTGATTGTGGACTATAGTATCATTACTACGAAGAGGTGTTTCATAGGTTATTGTTTCTGATTGGCAGGTTTTTAGGTTTTCTAACCCAGTTTTGATTTGACTATCACTAACCCTAATTCGCAGTTCGCCGTAGCAGGTATCTTTGTTGACCAATCCAAAAACATAGGATGTTTCTCTAGGGTAAAATGTCAAATCTGCTCTAAGGAATTGTGCCTTCTTACCAACAAATACAATAGGACTAGTATCCTCCACAAGAAAACTAATATCAAAGACTTGGCCTTTCTTTAGTAAGCCTATGATAGCTCCTTCATCAATTAAGCTACAGGTGGTTTCATCTTCCATGTGGAGATCTTGCTGACTCATTTACAATGAAAACACTGTTTTCTTTATAAAACCTTACGATATATTTATAAGTTCATATTGATTTTTGTCCTCCAAGAATGGCAAATAAGTTAAGGAATTTTGTTAGAAGAACTAGCATGATCTTTGCATGCCTAGCTGCGCTATCTACTTCTGTGAAGGATGTTGTTGGTGAGCCTGCTAAAAGTGCAGAGGAATATGCCGAAGATGCAAAGACTGCTGATGATAATAAGAATTGGGCAGAAGCTGAGAGATTGTATAGATTAGCTAGTAAAGAAGATCCTAAGAATGCTGATTACGCTGGTGGGTTGGCTAGAGCCCTTACCCTTCAGAAAAAATATGATGAAGGATGGAAATTAGTTAAAATAGCGTATGATCTAGACATGAAAGATAATGGACAGATTGATGGTTCTTTCAGAGTCTATGATATGGGACTACGTTCATTTGGTATCGCTCGTCGTCTCGAAGCAAAGAATAAGATTGAAGAAAGTCTTCCTCATTTCAAAGAAGCACATGATTTCGCTCAAGAATATTTGAAAGGAAATAATTTACGCAAAGATCTAAAGTATAAGAGTAGTAGAATAGTACTGTATGTTACAAAATTTAGAAAAGAAGCTCTAAAAAATAATCCTTAGAGTAATGTTTAAATAGTCAATTTCTGAAATATGCTATATGAAGAAGATATTGATAGCTTTGCTCATATTTAGTATGATTTTACTAGGATTGGATGCTCTGGCGCAAACCGGACTGGGAGACTCATTTTTAGACGATCCTCCACAAGAAGAATCCAACCCATTCGATGATCCAAATACTTTAACAGCAGAACAAATGATGGGTGATCTTGATCAATTTGAAGCTAACTTTGATGATTTAATGAAGAATCCTAAATCAGCTGCACAGATTGCTGAAATATACGCCAATAAAAACAATGGGGATTTTGCGAAGGTTTCGCACTTGTTTAATGATTATACTGAAGCAACAGGTAATGATAAATTAAAAGCAGATCTCAATAAAGGAACAGAAGGAAGCTACAAAGATGGGACATTAGAAGTTGCAGAAGCTAATTCTCTAGGCACAGAATCAGAATCAAAAACATCAATAGAAGGAACGAACATAAAAGATGGAAAGATTACTGAAGATGGGACTTTCAGTGCAGGTTCTCTAGAAGAAGGCTCAATAGCAACGCCTGACTTTGTGCTAGGAGAAGGAGACTCTGGTTTAGATGCTTCTTTCACTGAAATGAACTTTCAAAATGCAGAAAATATTGAAGTGCAACCTAATGGTAACTTCAGGGCTGATTCAATGGAATCTTTATCATTATCAAGACCTCAGTTCCAACTCTACATGGATGATACTCAACATATTAGGAAAAAAGCTCTGCCAGTAAAAGCTACTGAATTAAAGAATGCAAAAAATGTTGAATATAGAGACGGAATCCTAAAAGCAGAGGCAGCTGACACTGTTACTATTGACGGAGCAGAATCAAAGAGAGTGTTTGACTTAACAGTAACCCCTGCTGAACTAGATGTTAGTATTCCATCAGAATACATAAATGTCCCAGCTTTAAAGTTTGAGCAAGCACAATCATTAACTGTTGCAGGTTATCAATACAACAATATTAAAGATGTTGTTGCAGTTATCCAAGACAACATGATTCTCTACATCCAGCTTACCTCTGGTGCAGACAATAATGAGTTAACCTTCCCAAATCCTATTCCGAGAAGCCCAAAAGAGATAGCAATCATACTACAAAAAGATAAAGACCTGCAATATCTGCTTAAAGACACAGATGTCAAGATAATAACAACTTTGAAGGAATTAGTTCTTAAGAGCCTTACTCCCGCAGAGATAAAGATACTCTACGATGATTTTGTAAGAAAGCGAGGCCTTAACGCAGTAAGAAACACAGAGAGCGATACTGTGTATTTCTATTTGGAAGATATGTATAAGAGATTTACCCTAAATTTAATGCCTGTTCCTACAGAAAAAATTGAAGTAATAAAAAACATATTCAATGGGTTTTACAGCAATCAGGCGCTTCAAAATAAAATATTTGACTTGCTTACTGAAGATGAACAAAATAATCTAGTAAACAGATTCATTGTCATGAAGGGTTATGATCTTGAAGCAACGTATTCAGACAGCCAAAAGAGATCATTTGTCTATCAGTTTTTACAAAAAGCGCTGATAAATAAGTTTATTGATTCCATTGACAGTGTGAGTAAAGATAAAATCCTTCAGATAAAATCACTACTAACTGAAAAAACAGTAACCAAAAAAGGAAAGCAGATTAATATTGTTACAGGGGATACAACTACCACTGGTTTCCTTACAGATGATAAAAGAATAATAAACTCAACAACTGATGGTAATGGCAAGCTCTTTGTAACAGAAGGAACACCTCCTGCGTATAGCTTTGTTAATCAAACAGTAAACTTCAATCATGAGGATTTTAGGGATGAGGTGATGGGAAGCGAGGATGCTGCAACTGCTGAGATTGATGAGGATTTTGGATTCGAGTGCATGACCCTCGTGCCTAACTCTGAGTTTTTCTACCATGACAATAGATTAGAAAAGAGTTTTAGCGTTGTCTCTCCTGAGTTTTACTCATTATGCATAAAACGTGACCAATCCCAGATTATTGATGAGAATCTTCTCTGTGAGAATTGCGGTTATGTAAATTTTGTTAACAGAAGCATTGTGTTGAACGGAATTGTGAACTATGGAAGGATTCCATTTTATTTTGATAACCAATTTAGATTTTACAGCAATGATTTCTTTGCAATCTATGAATCCTATGATGAAAAGAATAATGGAATCTTTGTCATGGATGATGATTTTATCATGGTGAATTTTTTATTGCTGCAAGATGCGGATAATGCCCAGTTTTATTATGGATATTATCGTATTGCTGAGAAGGATGGCAAAACAATAGTATCTCTTGTTGAGGATCCAAGAGCAAAGGCTATTGAAGGCTTTGTGGGAAAGGACATGATTTTACAGGAGAGTGCGGGTGCGCTTACGAAAAAGGATAGTGTTGTTTTAACTGATAAGGATGCTCAATTTACAAAAGGAGGTTTGTTAGATGGGTTTTTTAAATAGAA